>JASHTT010000255.1 GCA_030040415.1 Streptosporangiaceae bacterium
CGCCACCGCGCTCCTGACGGTGGCCGCACCCGCCGCGTCGGCCGCGCCCGTGCTGACCCCAGCCGTGCTGACCGCAGCCGCGCTGACCGCAGCCGCGCCAGGCAGCGGGCAGACCCCGCAGACCGTCAACGAGGCGGCCGCGACTCCGGCGCCCGGCCCCGTGACACCCGCCGCTCTGGCCGCGCCGGCGCGGGCTGCAGCGTCGCCAGCAGACGTCGTTCCCGGCTATAACCCGGCCTCGCTGCGCAGCGCCTATAACCTGGCGAACGCCGCCGTGACCGGCGGGCGTGGCGAGATGGTCGCCATCGTCGCCGCCTACTCCGACCCCGACGCGGCTGCCGACCTGGCCGAGTACCGGTCGCACTACGGGCTGCCGGCCTGCAGCGCCGCGAACGGCTGCCTGCGCATCGTCAACGAGCACGGCGGAACCACAGACCTGCCCGGGCCGAATTCCAGCTGGGCGGCCACCGACTCCGTGCAGCTGGACGCGGTGTCCGCGCTATGCCCGCAGTGCAGGCTGCTGCTGGTCGAGGCCGACAGCGGCTCGCTCGCCGAGCTGGGAGTCGCCGAGGACACCGCGGTGTCGATGGGCGCCAGGTTCGTCGTCGACGGCTGGGCCAAACCGGAGGCCGCCGGGCAGGACGCGTACGACCGTTACTTCGACCATCCGGGCGTCGCTATCGTCGCCGCGGCCGGAAACGACGGCTACGGGCAGACCTACCCCGGCGACCTGCCGTACGTGACCTCGGTCGGCGGGACGACGCTGACCCGCACTCCGTACAACACCCGCCACTGGGCCGAGACCGTCTGGGCTGACACCGGATCGGGCTGTTCCGTCCTGGAGCCCAAGCCGATCTGGCAGCGCGCGGATGCCTCGCCGACGACCGGATGCATGAACAGGACCCAGAACGACGTCGCGGCCGACGCCGATCCCAGCACCGGCGCCTCGGTGTACGACAGCTACGACACGACGGCGGACTGGAAGCAGATGGGCGGCACCGGGCTGGCCGCGGCCATCGTGGCCGCCGCGTACGCGCTCGCCGGGACGCCAGCCCGGGACAGCTACCCGGCCAGCTATCCCTATCAGCACCGCAGTCACCTGTACGACGTGACGTTCGGCTCGAACGGCTCGTGCCTGCTGCACCCGCTGTATACGTGCAACGCCGAGAAGGGTTATGACGCGCCGAGCGGGCTCGGCACGCCGGACGGCACGGGCGCGTTCTCCGCCTCCGGCACCGCACCGGTCACCGTGCTGAACCCCGGCACGCAAGACGACGAGGCGGGCGCCAGCGTCGACGTCCGGATTGCCGGGCTCGACTCGCGGACAGGCGCGACCAGCCTCCGCTACACCGCCACCGGCCTGCCGTCCGGCCTCACGATCGCGGCCGTCCCCGACACGACCAGCGCGGAGATATCGGGGACGCTGCCGACCACCGACACGTCTTATGACGTCACGGTCACGGCCGCGGACCCCACGACCGGCGCCAGCGCCAGCACCCGGTTCGCGATCGTGGCGGCCGGCTCGCTGACGCCTGTCACGCCGGTCACGACCACGCTCAACGTTGATGCGGAGTACATCGAGCCGCCGGCCGAGGGCTACTGCCTGGACAGCGGCGCGGGCACCGCGGGCACGACGGTGACCATCCAGACCTGCACCGGCACGGCCGAGCAGCTGTGGAGCTACGTGCCAGAGGGCGCGCCCGGCGCTGCGTACGAGGTGACCAGCAACGGGCTATGCCTCGGCCGCGCGGACGGCACCGTGGCCCTGGCGACGTGCGACCGCGCCGTCGCTACCCAGAACTGGCGCCAGCTCTACGGCGGCGTGCTCGAGAACACCGGCTCCGGCACGTGCCTGCAGGCGGGCAGCGGACTGACGAACCCGCTCACTTTCCAGGCGTGCGAGACCTCGCGCGACACCCAGCGGTGGCAGCTTCTCGACGAGACCGTCCAGTCCGGCGTTCCCGGCATGTGTGCAGCAACGGACTTCGGCCAGCCCGGCCAGCCGCCGGTCGCGCTCATGGTCGAACCGTGCGGACAGAGCGATCAGGACTACGGGTACACCTTCGGCCCGGACGGCCAGCTCCTCGTTGGCGGCGGCGAGTACTGCTTCGCGGCCTCCAGGTACGGCATTGGCGCATACACATCGTGCAGCGGCGCCGGAAGCGACTGGGTTCCGCTGCCGGATGGCCAGATCGACAACCTCGGCTTCGGCCTGTGCCTGGACGACCCGGGCAATTCCGCGGTCGCCGGCACCCAGCTGGTCCTGGCGCCTTGCTACGGCACTCTCGGTGAGATCTGGGCGATCGCCTGACCGCGCCACGATAAATAGGGGAACGACTTCATGACACGAAAGCTGGTCAGCGTCCGGGTGACCGTCGCGATCCTGCTGGCGGTCGCGGGCATATGGGCGGCCGGGGCCGGAGCGGCCTCGGCGTCCGCCACGGTCACGTGCCCGACCGTGAACCCGAGCAACGGAGACGTGAGTCCGCCGCCCGCCGCGGGCACGGACTGGAGCGACTGCAACCTGACCGGTGCCAACTTCTACGACACGCCGCTGACCGATCTCGACCTGTCCGGCGCGAACCTGACCGACGCCACGCTGACCTATGCCAAGATCTCGTCCAACCTGACGGACGTGAACCTCAGCGGCGCCAACATGGCCGGCGCCAACCTCACCGGGGCGACCATCACCGGCGCCATCATGGCCACCGCGACCATAACCGGCATCGTGACCTTCAACACCGTCGGCGCTCCGGCCTCGCTGCCGACCGACTGGGAGGACATTGACTCCTACATCCTCGGGCCCAGCGCCAGCGTGTCCTACGCGATCCTCACCAAGGCCGACCTGGCAGGGCTCGACCTCAG
>JASHTT010000256.1 GCA_030040415.1 Streptosporangiaceae bacterium
GCATCCCCACCGGATAGCGAGATAGTGACTGATCCTCCCGGCGCACCCGACCGGCTGTGCGTGATCGAGTTCGTCACCAGCTCGCTGACGATCAGCGCCACCGTGTCCGCGTCTGGATGGCCGTCGCCGAGGAAGTCACGGGCTAACTGGCGCGCCTTGCGCGCCGAGTCCGGTGTGCCGGCCAGCAGGCGGACCAGCGGCACGCCCACCGGGCCGCGTCGTGCCAGCATCCGCGCCTGGACGCCTGGCAGTCGCTGGTCCGGGCAAGACGGAGGGCGCGGGACGCGCGCGTTCGGGATGTCCGTCATCAGGACCTGCCGTAACCCGCAAGCGCGGCCTGCGTCCCAGCCCACCATGATCGGCTCCGTGGTCTTCGCCCTGGCGCCCGCGCAGTCCACCAGGGCCTTGCCCGGTGGCCGCCACGAGTTGGCCTGGTCCACCATGGCCCTAACGCGCCACTGCCCGGCCGTCCCCACCACGGCCGACCCCACCATCGGCCGACCTGCCGCGAGGTAGCCCGGCGCTGCGTTCCCGGTCGCAGCTCGCCAGCCAGCGCCCGCGCAGCCGACAGGCGTAAGTAACCGGTCACCGTCAGCTCTCCAATGCTCGTACTTTTTGAGAAAAGAGTCCATTTCAAGCAAAACGTAACTAGGCGTGCCAGTTGTGCTGACGACGATAGCCGTGGTGCCATTGCCGGGCAGTTGCCCAGGTGTTACCGGACGGGTAGAAAGTTGTCGCAATGCGATGCTTCGCACCGGATCAATCGACTTAACTCGGAAGTACCAGGCATAGTAAAGGTACAGAGTCAATTGGCGATCTGAGCTGCGCGAGGCGCGCCATGGAATTCCGCATCCTCGGGCCGTTATTCGCGGACGCCGACACCGGCAAGGGCCCGGCCGTGATCCGCCAGCCGCTGCTTCAGTCGGCGCTGGCCGTCCTGTTGCTGCGCGCGAACGCGACGTGTACCAGGGACTGGCTCATCGATGCGCTGTGGGGCAGTGAGCCGCCCACTTCACCGGAGGCCTCGCTGCGCGTCTGCATCAGCCGTCTCCGCCGCGATCTGGGCGAGTGCGCCGGCCGGTTGGAGAGCGTCGGCCCACCCGGCGGCCGCGCGCCCGGGCACCGGCTGCAGCGCGGCTACCGGATGCGGATAAAGCCCGGCGAGCTAGACGTCGACGAGTTCAGCGACCTGGCCGCGCAAGGCAAGGCCGAGCTGGAGATGGGCAACGCCGCGGCAGCAACTGCCGCGCTAGCGCAGGCGCTGGAATTGTGGGGCGACCCGCCACTGCCCGCCTTGCCCGGCACGCCGGCCGTAGCCGCCGCCGCGACCGAACTCCGGGCCAAGCGGAGCGCCGCAATGGACGACCTTTTCGAGGCCCGGCTTGCGGCCGGCGACTATGAGCACGTGCTCGGCCAGCTTCGAGCCGCGGTGCTCGCTGATCCCGGCCGCGAGCGCACCGGCGCACAGCTGATGCGGGCCTGCCGCGCGCTGGGCATGCGCAAGGAAGCGCTGGACGTCTACCGCCGGGTGAGGCAAGCCACGCTGGCCGAACTCGGCGCCGAACCCGGCCCTGAGCTCGCGTTCCTGCACCGGCAGATGCTGACAGAGGAGCTGGCAGGCGAAGGTCCCGCTGCCCAGCTGACCAGGCTCGCCTTGGCAGCGCCAAGGCTGCCGGCCTGGCAGGTGCCGGCTCCGCCTGCCGATTTCACCGGCCGCGCCGGGGAGATAAGCCAGATTGTCGACAGCCTGGCGCGGCCGGGCGTGCCCATCACGATCGTGACCGGCGGTCCGGGCGCCGGGAAGACGGTGACGGCAGCGGCAGCGGCCCTCCAACTGCGCCCAGCATTCCCCGACGGTCAGCTGTACGTCGAACTCGGCGGCATCGAGCACCCGCGTGACCCGCAGCAGGTCCTCGCGGATCTGCTGCACACCCTCGGCTACCACCCGCGGGCCATTCCGGAGCCTGGACCATCGCGTGGAGCCCTGTATCGGTCAATAGTGGCCGACCGCAAGGTTCTGGTCGTTGCCGACGACGCCGCCAGCGCGCGCCAGATCCAGCCGCTGCTGCCTGCCGCCCTCGGCGCCGCGCTCCTGGTCACCAGTCGCGGGCGACTCGCCGGACTCGCTGGGGCGCACATCGTGCAACTCGGCGAGTTGCCCTTTGATGACGCTCTCGCGCTGTTCGCGTCCGCTCCCGGGAACGGGCGCGTCGGCGCCGATGCCGTTGCTGCGGCCGGTGTCATACGGGCTTGTGGCGGCCTGCCGCTCGCCTTGCGGCTCGCCGGAAGCGCCATCGCTACCCGGCCCGGGCTAACGGTAACCAAGCTGGCGAATGACCTCACCCACGGTCGACCGCTTGACGTGCTGTCGGTCGAGGACGTGTCGGTCAGCGCAGCCATCAGCTCCAGCTACTACGGCGTCTCGAGTTCGGCCAGGGCCGCTCTCACCCTCACGGCCGCGATGACGCCGGGAGACGTTCCGGCATGGGTGCTGGAAAGCCTCTCGGCTGACCAGTCTGCCGGCCCGGCCAACCCCGGCGACGGCGACATAACCGAGCAGCTCACGGCGGCGGGCTTGATTGCAGCTGGGTCCGCTGACGCGGGTGCGGTGCGCTATCGCGTGCATCCGCTCATCCGCGCGTACGCGGCGCAACGCTGGAAGCCGCATACGGACGAAGCCCTGAAGTCGGTGGCGCGGGTGCGAAGAGGCTGGCTTCAGCGCGCCGATCGCGCTGCTGCCCGGCTCCCCGCGGTTCCCTATGTCGCCGTGCCAACCCCCCTCGATGACAACGCGTTCCCCGCAGGCAACATCGGCGGCAGGGCGGTCGCTGTCGAGTGGCTCGAAGCCGAACAGGCGAACCTGCGCGCGGCCATCGAGCACGCGTGCGAGGCAGGAGACCACCGGTTTGCCGCGATGCTGGCAACCCGGATCATTGCCTGGCAGTGCATCAGCGGCCGCTGCAGCGAGGCCGTGCGCACGTGGCGCTCGATCCTCGCGGGCGCGACAGGCCACAGCACCGACAGCGCAAGCGCGTCCTACTACCTCGCAGTTGCGCTCGCCGAGGCCCGTGCCGGGATCAGCGAGGCGGCCCGCCTGCTGGCGGACTGTGTACCTGAACTCGAGCAGGCCGGCCAGTTTGCGACCGCGGCGGCAGCACACGCCCTGCTCGCCCGCTGTGCAAGCGCAGATGGCAGGCATGCGCTGGCAGTGAGATCGGCCCGCTCCGCGATGCGCCTTGCTGCCGGTGTCCCCCACGCCGAGTTGGCAAGCGTCGCCGCGGTCAGCGTGCTCGGACTGACTCTCGCCCGCGCGGGCATGGTGCACGCGGGCCAGGAACGCTGCGAGCAGGCGCTGCGGCGGGCACGTGAACTTCGCCAGCCCGCCTACGAAGCGGCTGCGCTGATGACCGTGGCGCAGGTTCTCGTCCTGGCAGGTCAGCACGCGGCGGCCGCTGACACGTGCAGGGCCGGCGTCCGCGTCGCTCGTGCATACGGCAGCGAGATTACTGCCGCGCGGTTCCTCGTCGTGCTCGGACGCGCCTGCCAGCGCAACGAGGACTGGCCGGGGGCCAAGGCCAGCCTGACCGAGGCGCTCTCGACGTTCGGCACCATCGGCTCGCCAATCGAAGAGGTAACGGCCTGCAGCCTGCTAGCCGCCTGCAGCCGATCGACCGGAGACCAGGTCGAAGCCGCGGCAAACGCCGACCGACTCCGGCTCATCCTGGCACGGGAACGCAACTCGCCAGACGCGCTCGCGGCGACGCTGGCCGCGTGCGTGGCCGCCGCAAGCTAACTGCTGTGCAGCCGGCGACCCTCGTGGGTCAGAAGCTGCTGCTTGATACGCATGAACCGGGGCCGCGTGCCCCGGTTCGGGGCCACGCAATGCACCATGACGGGATGGCAGAAGACCATGTCCCCTGGCTCGCCCGTCAGTTCGACGACGCGAAGGGGCACGCCTTCGACGAAGGTTTCCGTGTCCATGAAAGTGGTGACCCGATCAACCGGTGACGGCGCCTGTCCCGTGAGCGCCATGAGCCAGGGGTCTGAACGGCCGAACCGGCTCCAGAGCCTGGTGCCTAGGCCAAGTCGCTGGTCGGCGGGGATCCGGCGGTCCTGCTGGATCAGCAGACGCGGCGAGCCGGAAAGGATCAGCGTGCCGCCGCCTCGTGGCGTGACCGAGCCAACGAAGCTGACAACGAAGAGCGCCGTTGGGTGATCTAGATGCAGTTCAGATGGGTTGTCCCAGTGCCAGCGCTTGGTCGGTACGTCCCAAGGGCCCGGCTCGGGAAAGGTAACGAGGACGCGGCCCCAGTTCCCGGGCGGCGACCAGGCGTCCTTGCCGAGCAGATCGTCCAACACGCCGCGTACCCGTTCGGTCAAGATCTTGGCCTGGATCGGATCGTGCTTGGCAGCCTTAAGGTCCCCGGTGATCTGGTGCCAGCCGAAGCGGTCGCCTGGGCTAATGCTGTGCGCGTCTTCCAGCTCCCGCCACCATTGCCGTTCCATGGCGAGACCGTCAGCGCGCGAGAATGCCTGCCTGACTACCACGTAGCCGTCGCGCTCAAAGTGCTGGATGTCTGACGAAGTAAGCGTGGCGAGTTGTGAGCCCATGACGTCCGCCTCTTGATTGACGGCGCCGACCATCCCATACCCCGGCCCGGCCCTCAACCTCATTTACTGGCGGCAGGCGGCCGCTCAGGGTCAACGCCCAGCAGGACGAAACGCGCAGCCAGATCACCGACCCAATCCGACTCCCCAGCAGAAACGGGAATGCCTTGCGATACTCAGGGCAGTTCGAGCAAACCAGCAAGGACACGTTCCAGTATCTCGGGGTCGTCCATCCGCCTGATCTGGTGCTTGAGGGATGGATCCGCCGGTGGCCGAGTCGGAAGCTCCATCTCCGGTTCATCGCCACCGTGGTAGCGGCTATTGTCCCGGCAAGCTAGGGGCGCTCCGACGGTCTCGGCAGCATCCGGGTCATCCGCCGTGGCCCTGCCGACGCCTCCAGCAGCACCGCACGCTGGCTCGTCCGTCCGGTCCGTCATGCCAGGAAGCTAATCCGCAAGCTGTTACCGCAGCATTCCCTAGGTGTTACCTGCGCGCCGAGTTAACCGCAGTTCCGTGCGCAACGCGCACGGAACTGCGTGCTGCCAGCTAACACAGCTGCTGCCGAGCTGGCATTACCGGCAGCCGAGGTGAGTTGGGCCACGCTTTGACGAGGTACGCGGCGCGCGCCGACCGGGCGAGGCTCGGCCGACGCACAGCCGCTCACAGAGCACGTCGGTTAGGTAAGTCCCACTCCCAACGGAAGCCAACCACCGCCTTGGAGATCGAGCGCATGTACCGGTGCGCCGCGTGCTGGCTATCCAGCGTTACTTCCTGCTCTTCAACCACGTCTCCCTCAACCCCGTCCCACCGGGCCCACCACACCCTGGCCGGCAGCCTGTCGGGATGAAATTCGACCCGCATGTCAAAGTTCTCCAGATTCCGCAACACAGCGTGCCGTTGCCGGCACTCCTCGGGATCTGAGAAGTCCCCGGGATACTGGTACGTCAGCCAGTACTCGAGCGTGATCGTTTCGCCCAGGTCGAGCGTCCTGGCCAGCAGAATCTCCGTCACGAACGCGTCTTCGCGGACCCGGCGAAGCGGGCCGACGAGTTCCTTGCAGCCCTGTCCGACTTCGACGGTGAGCACGCTGGTGTCGCAGACAAAGGGGATCTGATCGACGCCCCGTGCCGTCGCCTCGATCACTTGCAGCAAGCGAACCCGGTCGATTCTCCCGTCCCCAGCTACCCAGACGTGATCGTGCAAGGTCAGCGTCTGGTGCCGCATTGGGCCGAGCACCTGACGGACCTCTTGCTCCGCTTGGAGTCGCACTGCATGACTGCCCGCAAGAACGCCGATACTTGTCGAGCCGTCCAACAGCCGCCACAGTCGCCTGATCTCGTCTTCGGAGAATCCGAACGCCGCAGAGAATTGGGCCAGGCTGGCCCGACTCACGAGTCGTCCCGACAAGACCTGCGCCACGGACTCCTTGATCTGGTAGGAGTGCACGCCAACGTTGGGAGTCTTGCCCGCCCGGAGGTGTTCAGCGATCACCTCAGCTACGGCCAGTTGGTTAATCACGCCGTCTCTGGGACGCTCGACGCGCTCTGCCCATGCATCCCTGTAGCGGCCAGGCTTCAGTAGTAATCCCCGCAGGTACTCGGCCGCTGCTCGCTGACCGGTTGGATGGGCAATACCAGCCATTGCCTCTCCACGTAGGCGTCAAGTAACGGGGCAGGGTCGCCGCCTCAGTCCCACTCCCACCGGAAGCCGACCACCGTCTTCGAAATCGAGCGC
>JASHTT010000257.1 GCA_030040415.1 Streptosporangiaceae bacterium
GGGCAGGCTGTAGGCGAGCGTCGAGGCAGGCGGAGCGGCGTGCGCGGCGGTCACCGCGGCGAGGCCGATCGCGGCGGCCGCTGCGACCGTGGTCGCGGCGAACGTGGCGGTCCTGATGCGCTGCCTGCGGGCAGCCCTCGCCACCCTGGCTTGCGGGTCCGGCCAGGCCGGCAGGTCCCAGGCCGGATCGTGCAGCAACTCACGCAGCCTGTCCTCGATCGGATGCTCAGCCACGGGTCACCCCCGCTGGATGTGCCAGCCTGGACAGGCACAGCGCCTCCGGCGAGCCGGTGACCGGCTCGGCGGAGGCGTTCCGCAGGGCGGCAAGCCCGCGGGCGGCGAGGCTGCGCACGGTGGCCTGCTGGCAGCCGAGCACGTCAGCGATGTCTGCGTCGGGCATGTCCTCGAGGTAGCGAAGGACGAGAACGGCGCGCTGGCGTGCGGGCAGCCGGGCGAGCGCGCGGCGCAGGGCGTCGCGATCGTGGCTGCGCTGCAGCGCTGGGTCGTCGGCGGCGGCCTCGGGCACGTCGCCGAGCTGGATCCGCGAGCCCCAGCGGCGCCACCTGCTGACGTGCGTGTTGACCATGACCTTCCGGACGTAAGCGAGCGGATCGTCGGGACAGCTCGGCTGCCACCGGCGCATCGACTTGGCCAGCGCCTCCTGCACGAGATCTTCGGCCTCGTCCGGGCTTCCGGTGAGCACGTGCCCGAAACGGAGCAGGGCAGGCAGGGCCGCGGTGACGAAGTCACCGAACTTCTCGCCTGCGGGCTCGCTCACGCGCATCCTTTCGTCTACTCACTTGGACTCGCGAGCGCCCGCGTCTGTTGCAGTAACGCGCCCCGACTATCAGCCGATCGTGTACTTGTAGCTGAATGCGGCCACGTCGCTGCCCTCCGGATAGTTGCCGGACAGGATGCTGTAGGTGAGCTGGCCCGGTACGAGGCTGCTGTCCGAGATGTAGAGCGTGCCGCTGACGATCTTTCCAGCGGTGCCAGCCGGGGTGATGGTGACCGGGATCGTGATCGTCTGGCCCGGCTCGGCGACGTACGGCGTGAAGGGGGCTTGCCGGTTCACGCTGTCGGCCCACATGTCGCCGGTCGGGGAGCTGACCTCGCGGTCGAACGCGGCGATCCGCGCCGTGACCGAGATGCTCGCCCGTACCGACTTCGGCGGCTGCGCGCCGAACGGGCCGGCCAGCGTAGGCGTCAGCAGCCAGAAGCCTGCCGGTACCTGCGAGGCAGAGTAGGTCCTGGTCGCCGTCTTGCCGACGGACGAGATCAGGTCCGGGTCCCCGAACGGCCAGGTGAGGTCGAACCACGCCCGCGCAGAAGAGCGGACTGTCCCGGTCAACGACGTCGTGTGGGATGGCACGAGGTAGCTAGGCAAGGTCGTGTAGTCATAGTCGGGAAGCTGGACTTGTGCGGTCGTCTGCGGGGCCAGCGTGACTGTCTGCTCGCTGGCAAGCCGGGCATCGACGAAGTAGGCCTCGGGCGTCGGGCCGGTGTTCGTCACCCGCACCAGGGCGGTCAGCGGAGTGCCCGGGGCCAGCCGGGTGCTTGCCGAGTCTGGCAGGCCGGTCTGTCCGGCCCGGACCGGTACGTCGTTGAGGGTGACGGTGAACGGCTGGGAGATGGCGGTGCCCGACACCGTGTTATAGAAGTCGATGACCAGAGTCCAGCGCCCCGGCTCCGGGTCGAGTACGTGTACCTGGGCGCCTTTTTCCGGCACGAACACGAGCTTTCCGGCGGCTGTCGTCGCCTGCAGGCGGCTGACCGCGCTGGAGGCCGCGATGCCCGCCGGGCTGACCAGCTCAGCGAAGACCGTATTGGCTGCGCTGCCGGTGAACACCGCCGCGTTCAGCGCGGTGCGGCCAGGTGGCACGGCGAACTGGTAGTAGGCCGTCTGACCCGTGTCGGGCTCGCGGCCGTTGCCGCCGGTCAGCGTGCCGGTGAAGGTGACAGACGGATCCGGCGTGGGCACCAGGGAACGGAGCGTGACCGGGATCGAGGTCTGGGTCGCGAAGGAGGCTCGTCCGGAGGTTCGCATGACGATCGAGCCAGCCTCGTCGCCTGGCTGCGCCGGTGTGGCGACGGAGAGACTGATCGTGCGCGACGCGCCGGGCGCGAGCGTGACCGAGCGCGGCGACAGGCTGCCGAACGGCCGCCACGTGGCGGTGGCGGCCTGGACTAGAGCGTGGTCCGTCGCCGGCGGCTTACCGGTCGCCAGGTTCACTATCGGGCTTACCGTCACGAACGCCGTCCAGATGCCCGGCGCCGGGTCGGCAACCTGGGCGTTTCCGTAGTTGCCGACGCCCTGCGGCAGGTTGTAGGACGCCAGGTCGTGGTCGGGCGCGACGAGGTCGATGTTGATGTATCCCCGGGCGGCGACCGAGAGGTTCAGCCTGGCCTGCCCGGCACCGACGCGGAAGTAGACGATCTTGGTGTAGGCGCTCTGCAAGCTCAGCGACAGTGAACTGGTGAGGATGGCCCGGTACGGCGCCAGGGTCCGGCCGGACAGCCGGACTGTCACGCTTCCCGCGCCGTCGTTCGTGACCGTGTCGGCGAAGTGCTCGGCGGTGCCCGGCTGCCCGACCGCGTTGAGCTGCGTCGCGCTCTCGACGGTGGCACCTCCCGCGGCTGCTGGCGCGCCGCCGGCGTAAGACCGGGCAGCGAGCACTGCCTGGTAGGCGTCGATCAGGCCGGCGCCTTGCTGGTCGGCGGGCGCGTCAATGTCCTGCGCGGTGGACACGATAATCCGCTTGACCACCGCGGGCGCCGGGTCCTGGCCGTGGTGCGCGGTCGCATACGCCTGGATGACGAGGGCGGCCACCCCGGCAGTTAGCGGCGCCGCCTCGCTGGTCCCGCCCTGAAGCTCGAACGGGAAGTTGCCGCACGCCTCGTACTTTGCCGGGTCCGGGGTGCACAGCGCCCAGTTCAGGTCGCCTGGCGCGACGACGTCGACGGTCGCGCCGTCCTGCTCGAAACCGCCGGAACTGAGCCCGCTCACGTTGTTGTCGATCCAGCCCTTGGCGCCTGGCGGCAGGCCGACGACGCCGGTTACGCCGAGCCCGACTTGCGCGTACGCGCGGTAGGTCGTGGTGGCGCCGACGGAGATGACATTCGGGTCGGTGGCCGGCGAGCCGATCGTGTCGGTCGGGCCCGCATCGCCTGCGGCTACGACCACCGTGACGCCCGCCCGTACCGCCGCGTCGTTGGCCAGCTTGGTCACGTCCAGGCTGGCAGTGTCGGGGAACGCGTTGCTGCCGAAAGACTCGTTGATGACGTTCACGTGGTCGTGGGTGACGGCGTAGTTGATGGCCTCGAGGAACACCGAGTTGTACGCGTCTGCCGCGCTGAACGCGATGAGGCCGACCAGGCTGGCACCGGGCGCCACGCCGAGGATCCGGATCAGGCACTTGTTCGTCAGGAGGCCGTAGCGGGACACGTTGTAGACGTGCCGTCCCTGCGCCGCGATCGAGCTGGCATCGAGGAACGCCTCGGCGCCGAAGGTCGGGGCGTTCGTGCCGGTGCCGGTGAAGTCCTTGTAGTCGACGAAGACGTGCTGCCCGTTGGCGCGGATGAAGTCGGGGTTGTCCGGGTCGAGTCCGTCGGCGATGTAGGCGACCCGCACCCCAGCGCCGGTGTAGCCGAGCGCCTGCGCCGCCTGTCCCTTGCCGGACTGCGTCGCCGCGTGGATGACCTCGATGGCTTGCGGATCGAGCTGGACGCGGCCGTCTGGAGCGCAGGTGCCAGCCGGCGGTGTCAAGCCGCCGGGCTTGCCTGGGTGGCTGGTCGTCAGCTCGGGCGCAGGGCCGAGCGGGATCGGCACGTCAGGGATCACCTGGGCGACCGCCGGGTCCGCGGCGAGCTGGCTGGCTTCGGCGGGAGACACCGTCGCGGCGATCGCGTTGATCAGCGACATGCTGTGCACGTCCCTGGCGTTGCTGCTGGCGAGCTGTGCGAGCAGTCCGCGTTGCGTGGCGACAACTGCTATCGTCCGGCGGTCCGCACCGGTTGGCGTGTCCGGCAGCCCGGGCAGCTGGTTGCGCAGCACGATGATGACCTTGTCGGTGGCGTTCCGGGATAGCGGAGCGGCGCTCGCGGGCGGCGCGCTCGTGATGATCGCGGACGCCAGCATCATTGCGAGCGGGACGCCCGCCGCGGACAGCCGTCGCAGGGTGGCATGGCGCATTCGAAACGACCCCCGTCGCTAGGAGGGCGCTCGCGGCTGTGTGCCGTGGGGAGCCTCACCAACACCGCACGCCTCGCTCAGCGCCAACACCAGGCAGTTCCCGCGTTCGTTACCGAACTGCAAGATCCGGAAAGTGGGTTGCGCGAAAAAGTGATATCAGTATGATAGGAGTGTGTTATCAAGACGGGTGGAGGGTCAAACGCGACAGAAGGTGCGAAGATGAAAGTCGCAGCAGACAAGGAGATCGTCATGGAATCGGGCAACGCGGCTAGCGACCTGCCCCGCTACCGGCCGGACAGGGGCAGGCCGACTGGCGGCCCCGCGGTCGTGGTTCGCGGGTTGCGGAAGAAGTTCGGCGACAAGGAAGCGGTAGCCGGAATTGACCTGCAGATCGCAGCGGGATCGCTGGCCGGGCTCGTCGGGCCGAACGGCGCCGGGAAGACCACGTCGCTATCGATGATGACCGGGCTGCTGCGCCCCGACGGCGGAGTGGTCGTGGTCAACGGGATCGATGTGTGGGAGGACCCGCCGGCCGCCAAGGCGATCATGGGCGTGGTGCCCGCCGAGGTCAGGCTTTTCGAGCGGCTGAGCGGTGAGGAACTGCTCGAGTACTCGGGACGGCTGCGCGGCCTGCCGGCCGGCGAGGCGCGGTCGCGTGCCACCCAGCTGCTCGACGTGCTGGACCTCACCGAGGACGCCAACCGGCTTGTTGCCGACTACTCGACCGGCATGCGG
>JASHTT010000258.1 GCA_030040415.1 Streptosporangiaceae bacterium
CGCGTCACACGACGCCATCGCAGCCGGGTTGGACTCGCCCGCTGAGGGCAGGGACAGCGGCGGTACCCGGTAGGTCCGCTCCCCGGGAATGCCCAGGGCCTCGCGGCTGGTCGCCAGCACGCCCACCTTCGGGCAGCGCTGCAGGATCGTCTCGGCGGTCTTGGCGCAGCCGCCGATCAGGTGCTCGCAGTTATCCAGCACGACCAGGATGTCCTGCGGCGCTAGCGCATCACTGACCACATCCACGGCGGCCCGGCCCTGCTGCGGCGGGATCCGCAGCGCCCCGGTGATCGCGGCCGGGACCGCGTCCTCGTCGGTGACCGCGGCAAGCTCGACCAGCCACACGCCGTCTGCCCAGCTGTCCAGCATGTCCGCGGCGACCTGCAGGGCCAGCCGGGTCTTACCGGACCCGCCCGGCCCGGTCAGCGTCACCAGCCGCGCCGATTTCGCCAGTCCCCGCAACTCGGCGATCTCCCGCTCCCGGCCCACGAACGGGGCCAGCTGGGCCGGCAGGTTGTTCGGCAGGCCCGGGTTACCCAGCGACCGCACCGGCGGAAACTCTGCCGCCACGCCCGGGCCGGACAGCTGGAACAGCCGCTCGGGCCGGCCGAGATCCTTCAGCCGGTGCACCCCCAGATCCGTCAGTACCGCCCCGGCCGGCAGAGAATCGCGGGCCAGCGCCGCAGCCGTCTCCGACACCAGCACCTGGCCGCCGTGCGCCACCGCGGCGATCCGGGCCGCCCGGTGCACATCCAGGCCCACCAGCCCGGCCACGGTCAGCTCCGCCGTGCCTGCGTGCACGCCCATCCGCACCCGCACCCGCTCGCCGCCCGGCCAGTCATGGCAGCCCAGCGCCTGCTGCATCGCCAGCACCGCCGCCACGCACCCCCGGGCGGAGGAGAACCCGGCGAAGAACCCGTCCCCTAGGGTGTTCAGCTCCACCCCGCGATGCATGGCCAGCGCTGAGCGGATCAGCGCGTGATGCGCGCCCAGAACCTGGCCGTACGCTTGCGTGCCCAGCCGCTGCAACAGCCCTGTCGAACCCTCGATATCGGTGAACAAGAACACCACCGCACCCGCCAGCCCCGGCTGGTCAAGCCCAGCAGTCCCGATCGCGGCGGTATCACTTAGCAGCGCCCGGCCCAGCGGCTCCGCGAAAGCCCCCGCGACCAGTCCTTCGCGGGCCGCCAGCACCGCGCTGGCTGGCCCCCGGCCCCGGGCCGCCGCCACGAACAGATCGGCTGTCTGCCCGTCTAATCCCAGCGCACCCGCCAGCAGCACCGCGGTGTCCTTACGGGCCGTGCGGTTGATCCCCCGCTCCAAGTCACTGATCGCCCGCTGACTCACCCGCGCGGCCTCAGCCAGCTCATCCTGAGTCAGCCCAGCCTCATCGCGCAGCCGCCGCAGCAGACCGCCGAAAACCAGCTCACCCTGAGCTACCACCGGCTTGCCCCTCCGCCTCCCCGCATCCAGCGCCCGCCCGCGGGGAGTGCCAGGTAACCAAGCCTAAAACCTGTGCCCGTCATGTGCCCAGCTACGTATGTCCACCGGCCGACCACTTGGCGACAGTGGAGCGCACCACAAGCCCGCTGCTGGGCAGCGCTTCGCATCACAAGGGGCCAGATCATGAACGATCGCGTGCTACCGGGTCAGCAACTCAACGCGAGTGACAGGTCCATAGCCGACAGCTACGACCTCTACTACGGCAGCGGGTTGTACGACGGACGTTACCCACGGCCGAATCCGGCGACCTATCGATCTGTCCTGCGGCTTGCCAGAAATGCCGCACGGATACTGGACTTCGGCGCCGGCAGCGGTCGCTACGCGCTGCCGATCCTGCAAGCGACCGGCGCCTTCGTCTGCGCCTATGACATCTCCGCCGACGCGTGCGGGGCGCTGGAAGGCCGGGCCGCGGCCGCCCGTGCCGACGCTGTGCGTCTGCTGATCACGCCTGACCTCGAGGCCGCCCGATCTGCGGGTCCTTACGACCTGGTCCTCTCGCTGTTCGGCGTCCTGTCCCACATCGAGACAACCGGGGGGCGAATCGATGCGCTGAGGTCGATGCGCTCCATGCTGACCGTCCAGGGTCGGCTCCTGCTGACCGTGCCGAATGCTGTTCGCAGATTCCCGTTGCACACAGCCTCGGCCCAGCACACCAGCGAGGCGGCGAGTGAAACCGCTGTCCGGGCGTGCCTGCGTCGTTATTACCCGTCGGCGCGGCAGGTGACCTATCACCACGACATCGAGAACGCACAGCGGCCATTTCCCTACTACCTGTACTCGCGCCGTCAGCTGGCCAGTGACCTCGCTACCGCTGGCTTTGCTCTCGAGCTCCTCGAAGCCGACAGCATCCTGCCCGAGCGCAGGTTGGTCCGCACTCCAGCACTGGCGCCGGCCGATGACGTTCTTCGCGTGCTACTCCCGTCGTGGGCGGGCTACGGGCTGCGAGCAACCTGCCGGGTCGGCCCACCATGGTTGCTAACGGCAAGACCCAGCCGGGCCTGGCGGCGATTAGTTTCCGGCTCGCTGACCGTCTGGATCCTTGACAACTGACCAAGGGCGGACAGCGCCGCGGAGGCGATCATGAGTGCTGAGTCATGGAACGAGCGCGGACCAGTAGCCGGCAGAGCCGCGCCAATGCCCGACGTGACCGACCGGTCCACCTGGCAGGCTCAGCTGGACGAGCTGCTGGTGCGAGAGAAGGCCCACACCCGAGAAGGCGACGCGATCGCGGCGGCCCGGCGGCGACTGCCGATGGTCGAGGTAGATGCCACGATCCCGCTGACAGGAGAGCGCGGACCGGTCGCGCTGCTGCAGGTCTTCGAAGGCCGCCGCCAGCTCATCGCGTACTTCCACATGTGGCACACCGGCAAGCCCGCGGAGGACCAGTGCTCGGGCTGTACGTTCTGCAACGGACAGGTACGCCATCTGCCCTACCTGCACTCGCGCGACGTCACCTTCGCCACCTTCTCCGAGGGACCGTACGAGGAAAGCGGCCGCTATCGCGATTTCATGGGCTACGAGATGCCCTGGTACTCGGTAAGTGACTCCGCGGACGCGCTGCTCGCCGGCCGCGGGTACGGCTTGATTGTCTGCTACTTGCGCGACGGGGACCGGGTGTTCGAGACGTATTGGACCACTGGCCGGGCCACGGAGGCCATGGGGTCCGTGTACGGCCTGCTCGACATGACTGTGTACGGCCGTCAGGAGACATTCGAGCAGTCTCCGCCGGGCTGGCCTCAGTTCTGGCGGAACAACGGCGAGCAATGGCGCATCAACGGGCGCCCGACCCCCCAGTGGGAGCGGCTGGCGGCGGGGCGCTCCGACGAGCTCGGCGTCAGCAGCTAGGGACTAACGCGCGTCTGGGCAACAGTTCCCCGGACGAGGGTTCTACGGTGATCGCAGGGAGCATGAAAGGCCTGGCGCTCGTGCCTGGTACCAGTCGCGAGCAGCCGTGCACCCGATCGAGCGCTCTTCCGGAGAAACCGAGGCTGCGATGCCCGAAGAAGACAGGCCGAGCGAACAGACGAGCGCCAAGAGCCCACCAGGAACCGGCAGCGTCTCGGATGTCAGGTTGCTAGCAGCGCAGTTGTTCAACGACGTATGGCGGCTGATGGAGGTGGACAAGCGCACGACCAAGGACGACGACCTGATGATCCATACGGCGCACGCTTCTCGCTATCACTGGGGCCAAGTTCCGGACGCGACACCGCACAACCTGGCCCGCGGCGAGTGGCAGATCTCGCGTGTCTACTGCGTGCTCGGGCGGGCCGAGCCTGCCATGCATCACGCCAGGAGGGTGCTGGACATCTGCGAGGAGAACGACATCGGCGACTTCGACTTGGCGTACGCCTACGAAGCGCTGGCAAGGGCTCACGCGGTCGCCGGTCACCCCGAGGAAGCCAGGCGGTACACCGACAGCGCGCTATCCGCCGCCGGGAACATTACCGACGACGATGATCGTGACCTCCTGATCGCCGACCTGGAGACGATTCCCGGCCAGCCGCGCTACTGGTAAGCCGACAACCGCACGCACCTCGGCGTAACGGCGCGGACCGGCCAGGCAGGTGGGCCGTACTGAGTGGAGGGTGTGGCCGGGCCGCCCGGTCGAGCGGCCCGGCCACACCCGCACTACGGCAGGAAGGCGAAGGCCCACGGACGAGTGTTGAACCCAGTGCCGCCGAGCGGAATCAGGCTGGTCACGTGGCCGGTAGCCGTGCTGATGGCCGCGACCGAGGTCCCGCTGCCGACGTACAGCACCCGGCTGTTGGGGTTAACGGCGATGGCGGTGGGGTAGTCCAGGCCCCGGACCGCGATAGGTGCCAGCGCCTTGCCGGACGTCGTGCTGATCGGCACGACCTCGGTCTTCTCGGTGAGCACGTACACGCGATTCCCGTTCGGGGCCATGGCCAGGTTGTATCCGTAGCCCGTGCCCTTAGGCAGCTTGATCGTCGGCCCGGCGGTGTTGGTGGCCAGGTCGACCGGCGTGACCGCCTGACTGGACAGGACGTAAGCCGTCTGGCCATTGGGCGACAGCACTGCGGCCCTCACGACGCCAGCCGCCTTGATGCGCACCGGCGTGAGCAGCTTCCCGGTGGCGACGCTGATCTGATTCAGGCTGCCCTTCGAATACCCCTCGAGTACCACCAGGGTCTTGCCATTCGGCGTGACGAGAACCTGCACTGGCTCGCCCGGATCACTCAGAAAGATGGGCTTGAGCGCCTTGTTCGTCGCGGTGCGCACGGGCACGATTTCGACGTTTGCGTGGTTGACGCCCACTGCGTACAGCGTCTGGCCGTTTGGACTGATCGCCATCTCGTAGAGGGTCATGGGCATCTGTATTGCCTTCCCCGCGTGGTTGTCGGCCACGTCGACGGGCACGATGGCCCTGAACTTCCTCAGTACGTACACGGTCTGCCCGCTGGGCGTGATGACAAGTTGGCCTGGCTTGCCATCGATATCGATCGACCGCCCGGCGGTTTTGTCCAGCAGGTTGACCGGGATAACCCCGGACTTGTCGGCCAGGCTGCCGTCCACGTAGCCCTTGCCATCGGGGCCGACGGCGATCTCGAACGCGGTGTCGCTGGGAACCCTGATCGCCTTCTCTGCTGTGCTGCTCTTGGTCTGCACAGGTACGATCTTCGAGCCGGCGGCGATGTAGGCGACTGGCCATAGGACCCGGTGGACGGCCGGCGGCCGGTGTCTTGTGGTGCTGCCGCGGCTCGCGTAGGCGGCGGGTATTGCTACGGCGATGACAGCCACGATCACGGCCGCGACGATGGCGGCACGGTTTCTCCGGCGGAGTCTTCTGCCTGCTTCCAGCGACTTGTTCACGAGCGCTCCTATCGGTGGTTCGGACTGCGCGGCGCGATCAAGCAGTTCGCGGAGCGATGCCTCATCCACGGCTGTCCCTCCCCGACTGCGCGTCCGGTCCGGCAAACCGGCCGGGCAGGTGTGATTCGGCGTCGGCGTCGGTCAGCAGCACGCGCAGCTTGTCCAGTGCGCGCGCACTCTGGCTCTTGACGTTGCCGGTGGAGCAGTCGAGGATCGCGGCCGTCTCCTCGACGCTGAAGTCACCCCAGTACCGCAGCACCACGACAGCGCGCGCTCTGGCCGGCAGCATCGATAGCGCGTCAAGCACGGCCATGCGAGTCTCGGGCGAGAACGGCGGAATCGGGCGCTCCGGCAGGTTACCGGTCAGCACCTCGGCCGGGCGACGCCGGCGGTTCTCCGCCAGGTAGGTATTGAGCAACGTGCGCATCGTGTAGGCCTGCACAGCGTCGCGACGGCGGATCCGCCGCCACGACGCGAACACCCTGGCCAAGGTCGTCTGCGCCAGGTCTTCCGCGGTATGCCAGTTTCCACAGAGCAGGTAGGCGGTCCGCCTCAGCCGGGGTGCCACAGCCTCGGCGAACTCGACGAACTCGTCCTCCGCGGCAGTCATGTGCGCGGCTGCTCCTCCCGGCCGCTGTTGTCGGCGGGCGTTCATGCCCGCGAGGCGGCGCGGCCCC
>JASHTT010000259.1 GCA_030040415.1 Streptosporangiaceae bacterium
AGCCCGACGCGAACGTCCTGCACCACCTGGTCCATCACGATCTTCCTGGCCAGGCTGGGAGGTCGCTATGTGATCGCGGTGCCGCCACCCGATTACAGTCCGTCCTACCGGGCGTGCTCCTGATCGGCAGGCGCTACCGCGCACAGCACCCGGTTCTCGCCGCGCTGCCAGAGCGTGCCGACCTCGGCGAATCCGGCAGCCCGCAGCGCCGCGACGTGCACGCCGAGCCGACCAGCCGGGGAGCCGTGATGCTCGGAGTCCACGCGCCTGGCCTCGCGTTCGGCGTACGCAGCAGCCAGCTCGGGGTCGGCAGCCGCAGCCGTCCACCAGTCCGTCCAGGTCTCGGCGTGACCCACCGGGAACCGTCGCTGCTCCTCGCGTTCGATCAGTGCCCGCTGGATCCGCTGCAGCACCGGCGCGTCGTCGCCCTCCCGCAGGTGATCACCGTTCAGCAGCACCCCGCCCGGCCGCAGCACGGTGGCGAGCTCCGCGTACAGCGCGGTCAGCGCCGGGCCGGGCAGCCAGTGCAGTGCCGTCGTGCTCAAGGCGGCGTCGGGCCGCCGGTCCAGGCTCAGTTCCGCTGACCAGCCCGGCGTTCGCAGGTCCAGGTCGAAGAACTGCAGGCCATCCAGGTCTGCCCAGGCGGCCCGACCGAGGCTCAGCGTCAGCGGGTCAGCGTCGATGGCGAGCACGGTGGCGCCCGGCAGCCGCCGCAGCAGGCGGACCGCAAGCGAGCCAGGGCCACTGCCCAGGTCGAGCACCAGCGCGTCCGGGCGGCCGGCGATCTCCTCGACGGCATCGATGATCGCGGTGAACCGGTCCTCGCGGTCCGGCAGGTAGGCCTGCTGTTGCGCGTCCCAGCGCTCGATCCACTGCTGAGCTTTGCCCTGATCAATCACAGTCTGATCGTATTCACCCGAAGAAGACCTCGGCTTCTGCGTACCGGTCGGGCGGGACCAGCTTCAGCTCCGCGATCGCCTCGGCGAGCGGAACCCTGACGATCTGAGTGGCGCGTAGCGCCACCATCTGCCCGAAGGCCCCGTCGGCCACCGCCCGTATCGCCTGCACGCCGAACCGGGTGGCAAGTACCCGGTCAAATGCCGTCGGCGTGCCACCGCGCTGGATGTGGCCAAGCACGGCGACACGAGCCTCCTTGCCAGTGCGATGCTCGATCTCAGCCGCCAGCAGCTGGCCGACTCCGCCGAACCGGGAGTGCCCGAACTCGTCCTGCTGCGGCCCGCCGACGGCCTCGTCCACAGCCTTCGGATGCGCGCCCTCGGCCACCACGACGATCGGCGCGTAGCGGTCCTTGAACCTGTGCTCCACGTAGTCGCAGACCTGGCCCATATCGAACGGTCGCTCGGGAATGAGGATCACGTTCGCGCCGCCGGCCATCCCGGCGTGCAGTGCGATCCAGCCCGCATTGCGGCCCATGACCTCGACGATCAGCGCCCGGTGATGGCTCTCCGCCGTCGTGTGCAACCGGTCGATGGCCTCCATCGCGATGTTCACGGCGGTGTCGAAGCCGAAGGTGTAGTCGGTGGCACCAAGGTCATTGTCGATAGTCTTGGGCACGCCGACCACCTTGCCGCCGGCCTGATACAGCTTGGTCGCAACGCCGAGGGTGTCCTCGCCGCCGATAGCGACGAGCGCGTCTACGCCGAGGCTTTCCAGATTCTCCGCCACGCGCTCGATGCCAGACTTGCCGCCCGCGCTATTGGACGGCGCCGCAGGGTTGGTACGCGAGGTGCCGAGTATGGTGCCGCCCCGCGGCAAGATGCCGCGCACAGCGGCAACGTCCAGCACCATGGTGTCGCCCTCCAGCGGGCCACGCCAGCCGTCTTTGAAGCCGATGAACTCCATATCGTGCTCGGCTACACCGGTACGCACGACGGCGCGGATCACCGCGTTCAGCCCGGGGCAGTCGCCCCCTCCGGTGAGCACTCCGACTCGCATGCCTGCTCCCTTCCGGATGACCCCAAGGCTCACCCTAGTGCCCCCCAGTGCGGCCAAGGGACGGGCGCGGGTACTGGTCGCGCGGCCGACGGCATTAGCGGGTTATGGTGACTATCCCGGGACCGCCCGTCATGCGAACATGCGGGAAGGCCAGCATTCGCGAAGACCGGACGCACGGCTTGGAGAGGACGCCTATATGCCAGTGATGCCAGGCGCTGAGGCGTATGCGCACGAGGGCGGGAGCACCGGCGTGCTGCTCTGTCATGGCTTCACCGGCAGCCCGCAGTCGCTCAGGGCCTGGGCCGAGTTCCTGGCCGCGGCGGGCCTGAGCGTCAGTGTGCCCCGGCTGCCGGGCCACGGCACGACCTGGCAGGAGATGTCCAGTACCCGCTGGGAGGACTGGTTCGCCGAGGTGGATCGCGCCTTCGACGAGCTGCAGGCGTCCTGCGACGAGGTATTCGTGATGGGCCTGTCGATGGGCGGCTGCCTGGCACTCCGGCTAGCTGAGCTGCGGGCTGACACCGTCCGCGGCCTTGTGCTTGTCAACCCGTCGGTGGCGATGGACGCATCGAATGCCGTTGTGTTCGCGCTGGCTCCGGTGCTGAAGCTGGTCGTCCCGTCGGTCAAGGGCCTGGCCAGCGACATCAAGAAGGAGGACGCAACCGAGCTTGGCTACGACCGGACGCCGGTCAAGGCCGCTGCGACGCTGCCTGGCCTCTGGCGCATCACGCAGCAGCACCTCGGCGAGCTGACCCAGCCGGTCCTGGTCTTCCACAGCACCGCCGATCACGTGGTCGGACCAAGGAGCATGCGAGTCCTCCGGCGGGCCATACCCGCCGACCGGCTGGAGGTGCGCGAGCTTGCCAACAGTTACCACGTAGCCACTCTGGATAATGATGCCGAGGCAATATTTACTGGCAGCCTGGAGTTTGTGCGAACGCACAGCCGCAATAGCAACCAGGCGGCAGGCGCAGACTCGACAGCGGGTGGAGACTAGTAGGAGATGACCGGACCCGGGGACGTCGGCGGAGAAGTCAGCGGCGAGGAGGCCGCCTGGCGTGACCTTGTTGCGCATTACGACGCCCCGGCCGACCTGAGCCAGGAGGCGGCGCCGTGGCCCGACCGGGAGAACCTGGCCGAGCCCGGTCGGCCGCAGGCGAGTCAGGCAGGTCCGGCGAGCCTTTCCGGAACCAGCACGCCAGCGGGTCAAGCCGGCGCCGCGGGTCCGGCGGCCCAGACTGGTCCGGCGGGCTCTCCGCTGCCCGCCGACCGTACCCGGATCATCCGTTACGCCGGCGACCCGCGCAGTTACACTCCGCCGGAGGAGCCCGAGGACGACAAGTACGTTCCGGTTCCGTTGCCCCCGCCGGCCAAGCTCGACCCGTTGGCCAAGGCGGCCTGGGCGGGCTTGATCGGCGGCCCTGCCTACCTGCTTATCTGCGTCCTGGTGGGCTGGACGATTTCCGGTTTCGCAGCATTTGTCGCAATCGGCGCATTCATCGCCGGGTTCGTGATCCTCGTGCTGCGGCTGGGCGATGGTTCGAAGAGGGATGACGACGACGACGGAGCCGTCGTCTAGCCGACTGCGACCGCAGCGCTGGCGCGCACCGGTGGCTGCGCACCGCCCGCCCGGCCACCGGGCATAAGACGTCCCTGGCGAGGTCAGCGGCACCAATCAAGCCAGCGTCGGCGCCCAGCTCGGCGAGCTTGATCTCGGCGAAGTCCCGATGCGTGCGGCCGGTCAGGCCATTCTGGTACGTGACCCTGGCCGGGCCGATCAGCAGATCACCAGCGTCCGACACGCCGCCGCCGATCACGAAGCAGCCTGGATCGAGTATCGCGGCCAGGTCCGCGAGGCCTGCACCCAGCCACCCCCCGACAATGCCGAAGCAGCGCAGCGCAGCCGCGTCACCTTCCCTGGCCGCGAGGGTGACCGCTGGCCCGTCGATCCCCTCGGGACTACCGCCGCCGAGCTGGATCAGCCGGATAGCGGCACTCGGCGACCTGCGGGCGAACTCCCGGGCCTCGGCAACCAGCGCGCTGCCGCTGGCGTACTGCTCCCAGCACCCGCGGTTGCCGCAGCCGCAGAGCCGCCCGTCCGGAACGACTCGGTAGTGCCCTGGCTCGCCGGCCACGCCGAACCGGCCACGGTAGAGCCGCCCGTCGATCACGATCGCCCCGCCGATTCCGGTACCGACGGTGATCATGACCACGTCCTGATGGCCGCGGGCCGCACCCATCCGCACCTCTGCCCAGGCCGCCGCGTTCGCGTCGTTCTCGACGATGACTCGCCGCCCGAGGCTGTCTTCCAGCTGCCTGCGTACTGGCTCATCGCGCCAGGCCAGGTTCGGCGCGAAGAGCACCGATGATCGCTCCCGGTCCACGAAGCCGGCCGTGCCTACCCCGATCGCATCGACCTCGTACCTGGCGAGGAGCTCGCTGACCGCGTTCACGATCACGCCCATGGTGTCCTCAGGGCTCGCGGCTGGCGTGACCCGCTTGACTTTCTCGATAACCTGCCCGTCCGCGTCGACGACTCCTGCGGCCACCTTCGTGCCGCCGACGTCAACCCCGATCGCTAGGCCCATACCCCGGCCCGTCTTCGATTCGCCCCGGCTCTGGCCCCGGTTCCGGCTCGGGCCGAGGCTCGGGCCGAGGCTCCGGCTGCGGCTCGGGCCGTGGCCCGGGCTGCGGATCCGGCCGTGGTCCCGCGTCTGCGCCCGGCCCGGCCTGCGGCTCAGTCCGCGCCGTCGCGTCGCGCGTGTTGGTCCCGGCCCGCTCTGCGTCGTAACTGGTCGCCCGCGCCAGCAACGAGTCGAATACCTTGACCGCCTCGTGCACCGCCGCCGCGACGGCGTCACCCGCGCCGGCCAGCTGGCCGCTCAGGCCGGGACCCGACTCGCGCATCCGGCGCGCGGCGCGGCAGATGGGGCACCACTGGCACTCCGGTGCTTCGCCAGCCTCGGGCGGCGGTTCCGACGTAGCGGTATCCCACACGTCGGCACTGCTCTGCCGTCCGCCACCGAACGTCTTGCGTACCTGTCCGCCGAACTCCTTTCGGACGCTCTTCGCGCCCGAGCGGATAAGCCAGCGCTGTACCTCGGTCAGGATGTCCGCACCCGGCGGAGCCTGCCGGTCGGACCGCTCGCGACCTGGACCGTCCTGGCCGCCCGCGTCGGGCTGCCCGGTCATTGGCATCTCCGCTCCGTCCATGGTCTTGCCGTCCCTGCTCTTGTGATCACTGGCCCTGCCCGCCCGCGTCCTCGTGCTGCGCCGCTTCGGCGCGCGACTTCAGCCCCTTCAGCGCGGAGTCGGTGATCATCTTCTCTGCCCGGCGCTTCAGCAGGCCTGGAAGCGGCAGCCTGGTGCCCACCGTGAGCTCGTAACTGACCCTAGTGCCGGCATCGGCCTCAGCCAGCAGGTAGGCACCGGTCATCTCGCTCACCATAGACCCAGGCTCGGCAAGCTGCCAGTGGACGGCCCTGTCGCCATCCCACTCGTAGGCAAGCACGTAGCTGTCCTTGACGGGCCCGGCATCCAGGGTGAACCTGACCAGGCGCGGCAGGCCGTCCGCGCCCGCCTCGACGACCGCGGCCGAGCGTACGCCCGCGGCCCAGTCCGGGTACCTCGCGAAGTCACCGATGACCCGCAGCACGACCGGTCGTGGAGCCCCGACGACCAGCGTCGAGGAGGTCCTGTCTGCCATGACAACGGAGCGTACCTCCAGCCCGCGCCAAGGCGGCCGGGAGCGCCGCGGCCGTGTCTCAGCGAGTCGGGCTTAGCCCCACTGCAGGACGTAGGGCCGGCCGGTAGCGCGGAAGTGACCGACGTTGATGCACTCGGTCGGCCCGATCCGGATCCGGCTGGACAGCGGCTGATGGACGTGGCCGAACAACGCGTACCTCGGCCGCGTGCGCCTTATGGCAGCTAGCAGCGCGTCGCTCCCCCGCTCCATCCGCCGGGCCACCGTGTCGTAGAGCAGCTCGGGCACGGCTGGCGGGATGTGCGAGCACAGCACGTCGACCTCGCCTACGGTGGCCACCTTGGCCTCGAACTCCTCGTCGTCGATCTCGTTAGGCGTGCGGTACACGGTGCGCAGGCCGCCGCCGACGAATCCGAAGCTCCTGCCGTCGAGTTGCACCCGCTCGCCGTCGAGTACCCGGTGGCCGGCCCGCACGTGCGTGCCGAGCAGCCGCGGCATGTCCACGTTCCCGTAGGTCAGATAGGCCGGCGTCGGCAGCGCCGCGAACAGCTCCGCGTACTGGCGGGTGACCGCCGCCTCGACGTGACGGCGAGGGTCGCCGCCAAGGCCCGACCACAACGCCGCGGACATCGCCCGGGCCTCGTCGAAACGCTGCGCGGTGCGCAGTGCGACCAGCTCGTCCGCGGCCGTGGTGCCGAACAGGTCGGGAAAAATGCCCTTGCTGTGGTCGGCGTAGTCGACGAACAGCAGCAGATCCCCGAGGCATATAACGGCGTCCGCACCGTCGCCGGCCCGGCGCAGCGCATCCGCCCGCCCGTGGACGTCGCTTACCAGGTGGACCCGCACCCACCTACAGTAGACAAGTCCGGCACGCCGGGCGGGCAACCGCGGACACAGGTGTGCGGTGGCCAGCCGGGCGAGGCGAGAAGGTAACGTCGCGACCATCAGAACGGAACGCGCCGCACAGGCAGGCAGTGGAGGCCCAGTTGCTCGAGTTCGGCATACCAGCCCTCATCGAGGTGCCGGACAGCGCGTCGCTGTCCGAGGTCGTCTTCGCGCGCGCGTTCACCAGCCCGGACGAGGTCATGCTGCGCCGCAGAGCCGACGGTAGCTGGCTGGACGTGACCGCAGGGCAGTTTGGCGCTGAAGTCTCCGCGCTGGCAAAGGCGCTGATCGCGGCCGGGATCGAGCCTGGCGACAGAGTGGCGCTGATGTCGCGTACGCGATACGAGTGGACCCTGGCCGACTACGCGATCTGGACCGCGGGCGCGGTCTGCGTGCCCGTTTACGAGACGTCGTCGGCCGAGCAGGTCCAGTGGATACTCGGCGACTCGGGCGCACGCGCCGTGATCGCCGAAACCGACAAGCACGAGGAGCTGATCAAGAGTGTCCGCGGCCAGCTGCCCGAGCTGGGTCAGCTGTGGCGGATCGACGACCTGGCCGGACTGGCCGCGACCGGCGCCGACGTCAGCGACGACCAGTTGCGCCAGCACCGGACCAGCCGCCGGGCCGGCGACCTGGCCACGATCATCTACACGTCGGGCACGACAGGCCGGCCAAAGGGCTGCGAGCTGACCCACCGCAACCTGCTGTCCGTAGTGAGGAACGCCGTGCACGGGGCGCTGCCCGAGATCTTCGAGGTTGATGGCGGCGCGACGCTGCTGTTCATGCCGCTGGCGCACGTGTTCGCGCGGATCATCGAGATCGGCTGCCTGGAGTCCGGCGCGGTGCTCGGCCACTGGCCAGACAGCGCCACGGTGGCCGAGGGCCTCCGTGAGTTCCGGCCCACCTTCCTGCTGGCCGTGCCCCGGGTCTTCGAGAAGGTGTACAACACCGCGCAACAGCAGGCATCGGCCAGTCCGGCAAAGAGCAAGATATTCGCGGCGGCGGCCGGCACCGCGATCGCCTGGAGCCGGGCGATCGATGCCGGACCCGCCGGCCTCGGCCTTCGGCTGCGGCACTCGCTGTTCGACCGCCTCGTCTACGGCAAGCTGCGCGCGGCGATCGGCGGCCGGGTGCGGTACGCCGTCTCCGGCGGGGCACCACTCGGTGAACGGCTCGGCCATTTCTTCCGCGGCGCTGGCGTCACGGTCCTCGAGGGCTACGGGATGACGGAAACTTCGGGTGCCGCGACCGTGAACAGGCCGAGCAGGAACAAGGTCGGCACCGTCGGCCAGCCGCTGCCCGGCGTCAGCGCGAAGATCGCGGACGACGGCGAGATCCTGCTCCGCGGCGGCATCGTCTTCGGCAGCTACTGGCACAACCCGACGGCTACCAGCGAGGCGCTGGACGCCGACGGCTGGCTGCACACCGGCGACCTGGGCTCGCTGGACGACGAGGGCTTCCTGAAGGTGACAGGCCGTAAGAAGGAGATCATCGTCACCGCAGGAGGCAAGAACGTAGCGCCCGCGGTGCTGGAGGACAGGCTGCGCGCACATCCGCTGATCAGCCAGTGCATGGTGGTCGGCGACCGGCGGCCGTTCGTCGCCTGCCTGATCACCCTGGATGCCGAGGCGCTCGAGTACTGGAAGCGGCAGCACGGGCGGCCGGAAAGCGCCACAGTCGCCGACCTGGTGACCGACCCCGACCTGCTCGCCGACATCCAGGCCGCGGTGGATGACGCGAACCAGGCCGTGTCCCGTGCGGAATCGATCCGCAAGTTCAAGGTGCTCACCGAGGACTTCACGACCGACAACGGGTACCTCACGCCATCGCTGAAGGTACGGCGGGCCGAGGTGGCCAAGGCGTTCGCGACCGAGATCGACGAACTGTACGCCTAGCCGCCCAGGATCTCCTGCAGCCGCCTGGCGACCAGGTCGAAGGACCATTCCCGCTCCACGAAGGACCGGCCCTTCTCGCCCATCGCGGCGCTGCCTGCCGGGTCTGCCAGCAGTCCGGCGAGCCGCGCCGCGACAGCCGGCACGCTGCGGCCGGGCACGACGTATCCCGTCTCACCGTCCAGCACCGCGTCCGGCGCGCCGCCAGAGTCACCCGCGACGACCGGCAGCCCGGTGGCCGACGCCTCCAGGTAGACGATGCCGAGTCCTTCCACATCCAGTCCGGCCCGCCGGGTCCGGCACGGCATGGCGAACACGTTGGCTGCGTCGTAGTAGCCGGGCAGTTCTTCGCCGGCAACCGGCCCGGTGAACAGGACGGAGTCAGCCACGCCGGTACTCGCCGCGAGCCGCTGCAGCGCGGGCCGGTACGGGCCGTCGCCGACCAGCATCAGCAGCGGTCCGCCGCCGTCGGGCCGGCCCCCCTGTCCGCGGCCAGCCGCTGACCGGGCGAGAACCTCGGGCCAGGCCCTGATCAGCGTGTCCTGGCCCTTGCGCGGCACCATCCTGGACACGCACGCGACGACCTGGCGGTCCGCCGCGATGCCGTGCCGCTCCCGCACCCGCGCGCCGCCCGTGCCGGGCCGGAACACGGCAGGATCCACCCCCGGGGCGAGACGCACCATGCGCGCCGCCGCCTGCCCGGACAGCGCGGGCGCGAGCCGGATCCTGAAGTACTCCGCCAGGTACGTCAGCACGTCGGTCTGATCACCGATGCGGCGCAAGAGCGGCCGGGCGCCGGGCAGCGCGGCCCAGCCCGCCTCATGGCCGTGGGTCAGCCCCACGATCCGCCGCGCTCCGGCCCGGCGAAGCGCGGGCGCGAGCAGCCCCAGTGGCGCCGCCGCGCCGAACAGCACCGCGTCGCAGCCGTGCTCGGCCAGCAGGGCACAGGCCCGCTGGCGCACCGACCGCACCGGCAGCATCAGCTTTCCTGGATGCCGTACTACCGGGAACGGCTGGGCCGCATCGAACTGCTCGGCACCTTCCCAGTGCGAGGCGTACACGACAACCCGGTCCGCCGGCAGGCTTGTCGCCAGCGCGTGCACGAACGACTGGATGCCGCCGCGACGCGGCGGGAAGTCATTGGTGACGATCAGTACCTTGGTCAAATCCCGTGCCCCTGGGCTGCCCGGCGTTAGCCGGGACGGCGCCTAAGGCCGGACGGCGCCGTCGAAGGTCTCAAGGTACCAGCCCGTGAACGACACCAGTTCCACGTCCATCCCGGGCTGCGGGGCGTCGATCAGCTTGTTGTCACCCACGTAGATGCCCACGTGGCCGGCGGCGTTGAAGACCATGATGTCACCGGGCTCCATGTCAGCCACGCTGACGTGCGGCAGGTCGTCCCACTGCTCGTAGCTGGTGCGCGGGATCGACACCCCGGCGTGTGCCCAGGCTTCCATGGTCAGCCCGGAGCAGTCGAAGCCATCAGCGCACGGCCCGGTGCCGCCGTACACGTAGGGGCAGCCCAGCTGGTCGTAGGCGTACTGCACCGCGGCGTCGGCCTGCGTGCCCGTCGGGCCCTTGTAGGTCGGGGGCTTTCCCCCCGACGAGCCGCCAGGCCCAGCGCCAGCCTGCTGCCCGGGACTGAGCTGAGCCAGCAGCGCATATTCCTGATTTGCCAGCTTGTTGAGCGTGGCCTTGCGCTTTTGCAGATTGTCTTTCATCTGCAGGATGGCGAGCTGGGTGCGCTTGACCAGCTCCTCGGTGGCAGTCAGGTGCCTGGCGTCGGAGAGGAACTCGCCGATCTGCGCGTCGTTGAGGTCCGACATCTCGAGCAGGAACGACGACTGGTTGAGGATCTCCTGAGGGTCGCCGGAAACCAGCAGCTCGATCGCCGTGTCGAGATTGCCGTCCTCGTACGCGGTGACCGCGATCCTGGCCACCTGCTGGCGCATGGCGGCGAACTGCCGGGAGCCGGCGCCGAGCTCGGAGTACACGAGCTTCAGTTGCTGGTTCGTGCTCGCGAGTTCCTGCGTCGCCTGGTCGAGCTGCTGGTCCAGCCGCTCGATCCTGGACTCGAGCTGGCTCAGCTTCTTCTGGACCTGCGCGACGGTCGGCGTCGAGGTCGCTACGGCGCTGCCGGCGACGCCCAGCAGGAAGCCTCCGACGAATACCAGGGTGGTAACGACGGCGGCGCGTTGCTTCACGACCTTGCTCATCGCTGGCCGCGTATGCACTTCCGCGACACGCTCCTTCTTCCATGCTCGCCAGCCTGCCGGCAGGCGAATACCTGGCAGCTACGTAGCGGTACCGCTCGCTGCCTGAGACTAGTGAAACTGCAGTGGTGGATTCAACCACTTCGCGCATTCCCGCACTGTGTCATTTGCCATTCCTGGCCGAACCCTCAGTGGCCTGGTGGGCGCAAACTGTCGGAACCGGGTCCTAGCGTTACCTCATGACCGGACCGCTGGCCACGCTCGACGTCGTGGTGGTCGACGTCGAGACCACGGGCTGGCTGGCAGATCACGCGGCGATCACCGAGATCGGCGCGGTCCGCCTTAGCGGCGGCCAGGTGACCGGCGAGTTCTCCAGCCTGATCCGGCCGTATTGCCCGATCCCGCCGGAGATTACGGCCCTGACTGGCATCACCGACGAGATGGTCAGCAGGGCACCGCGCGCAGGGCCCGCACTGCGGGCCTTCCTCGCCTTCGCCCGCGGTTGCGTGCTTGTCGCCCACAACGCGCCGTTCGACGTGGGATTCCTCGCCGCGGCGTGCACTGCCGCCGGGATCGGCTGGCCTGCGGCCGCCGTGATCGACACCGCGGTGCTGTCGAGGCTGCTGCTAGGGCCAGACGACGTGCCCGACTGCAAGCTGGCGACCCTGGCCGGCTACTTCGGCACGCGGGCGGCCCCGTGCCACCGTGCGCTGGCCGACGCCAAGGCGACCGCTGAAGTGCTGGCCGGACTTCTCGAATTGGTCGCGGCACGACGCGCCGGTGCCAGGAGGCTTATCGGCGCGGGCGGCTAGCAAGTACGCTACGAGGCGGTCGGCAGGCAGGCCAGTGGTCGCCGGCGGACAACCGGCGGCTAGCCGTAGGAGACCTGGCCGTAGGAGACACTGTGATCACCGCAATAGTCCTGATCAAGGCTGACGTCGCGCGCATTCCGGAGACCGCAGCGACGATGGCGCAGATCCCGCAGGTCAGCGAGGTCTACTCGGTGACCGGTGAATTCGACATCATCGCCGTTGTCCGGGTTCGCGGGCACGACGAACTCGCCGACGTGATACCCGGCACCGTCAACAAGGTGCCCGGCGTCACCCACACGGAGACGCACATCGCGTTCCGGGCGTATTCGCGGCACGACCTCGAGGCAGCATTCTCGCTCGGCTACGCCGCGGACTGACTCGGCCACCGAGCCTGGCCGACGACCCGGCTCAGGGCCATGTCAGCCGCTCGCCGGTCAAGAGCCGGCCAGTCCCTTGCTGGTCGTCACCCACCGGTCGAGCAGTGCAGCGGCGGCACCGGAGTCCACCGCCTCGGCTGCGCGGCGGTACCCGTCTTCGAGCGTGGCCGTCAGCTCTTCCGGACCCGTCACGCCGGCGTCTGCGGCCAGCGCCGCCGCCGCGTTGAGCAAGGCGGTATCCCGGACCGGACCCTGGCTGCCGGCCAGGAAGTCCCGAACCACGCCGGCATTGTGCGCCGCGTCCCCGCCGGTCAGATCCGCGGGCACGGACCGGGGGATGCCGATATCGGCGGGGTCGAAGCTGGCTGCAGCCACGGCCCCGTCGTGGACGACCCAGACCGCCGACGGTGCCGTCGTGGTCAGCTCGTCGAGGCCGTCCTCGCCGTGGAACACAAGGGCCGAGCAGCCGCGGGCGGCCAGCACTCCCGCGAGTACGGGTCCCATCTTCGGATCCGCCACGCCCAGCGCCTGAGCCGCTGGGCGGGCCGGGTTGGCAACCGGCCCGAGCACGTTGAATACGGTCGGGACACCTAGTTCACGGCGCGGCACGATTACGTGCCGCAAGGCCGGGTGATACAGCGGCGCGAACAAGAACCCGGCGCCGATCTCCGCCACGAGCACCTCGGTGGCGCCGGGGGGCAGATCGATGACAACGCCGAGCGCCTCCAGCACGTCGGCCGTGCCACAAGCCGACGATGCGGCCCGGTTGCCGTGCTTGACCATCCTGGCGCCAGCTGCCGCGGCCGCGAGCGTGCCCATCGTGGAGATGTTCACGGTTCTGGCACCGTCCCCGCCCGTGCCGACCAAGTCGACGGTCCTGCCCGGGATGGAGATGACAGCGGCGTGCTCGAGCATCGCCTGCGCGAGGCCGCTGACTTCGCTGGCGGTCTCCCCCTTCATCCGCAGGGCGACCCCGAAACCGGCGATCTGCGCTGCGGTGGCGGCACCCTCCATGATCTCGTTCATGGCCCAGGCGGTCTCGTCGGCCGTCAGCGGCTCGCCCCGGATCAGCGCGCCGATCAGCGCTGGCCAGCTCGTGCGCGGGCCCATCACGAAGCCCCGTCAGGCCTTGACTGGCCGGTCGCCGGCCGCACGCTGCCGCATCAGCCCGGCGAGCGCCCTGGCCAGGGCGACCGGGTCGATCGGGTGGCTAACCACGGCGTCGGCCCTCGACCAGGTGGCGAGCCAGCCGTCGTCGGGCCTCCCGATGATCAGCAGCGCTGGCGGGCAGTCGTAGATCTCGTCCTTCGCCTGACGGCAGACCCCCATGCCGCCGGCCGGCTGGGCCTCACCGTCCAGCACCATGACGCCGATGCCCCCGGCGTCCAGCAGCCGGAACAGCATCGGCTCGGTCGCCACCTCAACGACCTCGGCTTCCGGCACGTCCGGGGCCGGGCGGCGGCCTATGGCAAGGCGCACTTGGTCCCGAGTGTCGGCATCATGGCTATACACGACAACCTTCATGGCAAAGGATGGTACCGACCTGGGGGGTCGGCCGACGCACGCCTACGCGGTGTCGTAATAATGGCCCCTGTGGTGACAGCATCTACAGAGGTGACTCCGCGCGGAGCCACCAGTCGGCCCAACCTGGTCAGTGTGGGCACCATCGTCTGGCTGTCTTCCGAACTGATGTTCTTCGCGGCGCTGTTCGCGATGTACTTCACCATCCGCTCGGTGGACAAGGGCATGGGCCAGGCGTGGCCTAAGGCGCACCTCGACCTGGCGCTGGCCTCGACTAACACGATCGTGCTGCTGCTCTCGAGCGTCACCTGCCAGCTTGGCGTGTTCGCGGTCGAGCGGCATCAGATCAGGCGGAGTGGCAGGATCTACCAGTTCTGGCGCTGGGGCCTGCGCGAGTGGTACGTGCTCACGTTCTTCATGGGCCTGTACTTCATCTGCGGCCAGGGCTACGAGTACCTGGACTTGATCCGGCACCAGCACCTGACGCTGTCGTCGAGCAATTACGGCTCTGTGTTCTTTATCACCACCGGCTTTCACGGGCTGCACGTCACCGGCGGCCTGATTGCCTTCCTTTTCCTCCTCGGCAGGACGTTTGCGGCCAAGCGGTTCACGCTCGAGCAGCAGACCAGCGCAATTGTCGTGTCCTACTACTGGCACTTCGTCGATGTCGTATGGATCGGCCTGTTCACCACCATCTACCTGATCCACTGACAGGGAACTGGGGAAGCTTGTGAGCTGGATCACTGCAAAGCGCCGGCACCCGGCGGCGACCTATGTCCTCGTCGGGCTCGCGCTCGTGCTGATCGGGGCCGGATACGCCGTGCTCACCACGAGCGGCAGCGCCTCCGCGTCGTCGCCGACGACGGCGAACGCGGCCCAGATCGCTGACGGCCGCAACATCTTCCTCGAGGACTGCGCCACCTGCCACGGGATGTTTGCGCAGGGCACGACCGGCGTCGCACCGAGCCTGATCGGCGTCGGCGCGGCGGCCGTGGACTTCCAGGTCAGCACCGGCCGGATGCCCGCGGCGGCGCAGAGCGCCGAGAACGAGCGCAAGCCACCGCGGCTGACAACCGCTCAGACACACGCCGTCGCCGCCTACATCCAGTCCCTCGGCGGCGGCCCGGCGATCCCCACGGCCGCGCAGGTCAGCACCGCCGGCGCGAACGTCGGGCTCGGTCAGGAACTGTTCGAGGCCAACTGCGCGGCCTGCCATAACTTCGACGGCGCCGGCGGTGCGCTGACGAATGGCAAGTTCGCGCCGCCGCTGACCCAGTCGACGCCGACGCAGATATACGAGGCGATGCTCACTGGCCCGGAGGCGATGCCGGTGTTCAACGACCTCACGGTCACCCCCCAGGAGAAGCGGGACATCATCGCCTACATCGTCGAGACGAGGTCGGAACCGAACCCCGGCGGGTTCAGCCTGGGCCGGGTCGGGCCGGTCACCGAGGGCCTTGTCTCGTTCCTCGGGCTGTTGCTGTTCATGGTGCTGGCGGCGCTCTGGATCACTGCGAAGCATGGGAAGACACATGAGTGACACCAACTCGCCCGGGGTCGGCGGCGAGGCCGGCGATCCGGCGGGCGCGTCCTGGCCCGAGTACCTGTCCGGTGCCTCAGCCTCCGGCCACGGGGCAAGCGCCGGCGAAGGTCAGCCGGACGGCGACCCGGAGGCCGAGCAGGAGTTCCACGCCGGGCCCCGCCGGGTCATCGGCACCCCGTCTCCGGCGGCGGCCAGGACGATGCTGTCCGGGCCGGGCAGCGACGGCGGCAAGCCGGCGGTCCGCGAACTGCCCGCCGACCCTGACGACCCGCAGCGAGCCAAGAAGGCGGAGCGGCTGGCAGCGGCCTGCTTTATCCTCGCCGGGCTCGCCGGCGTCGGGTTCCTGGTGTCGTACGCCATCTTCGATGTTCACTCGCTCACCACGGTCCTGCATTCTCAGCTCGCCCTGGGCACCTGCCTGTCGCTGGTCTTCCTGCTGATGGGCATCGGCGCGGTCATCTGGGTCCGGCACGTGATGCCGGACGTCGAGATCACCGAGCAGCGGCACCCGATGCGTTCCGACCCGGCTGACCGCGCGGCCTTCAGCGAGACATTCAAGGAAGGCGCGGAGGCCAGCCAGTTCGTGAAGCGGCCGCTGCTGCGGCGCAGCCTCATCGCGGCCAGCGTGCCGCTGGCGGTCGCGCCGCTCTTCCTGCTGCGCGACATGGGACCGCTGCCCGGAACCAGCCTCGACGGGACCGTCTGGCGCAAGGGCCTGCGGCTGCTCGTGTACGGCACCGGTGCGCCGATCACGCCTGCCGACTTCGACACTCCCGGCGCACTGATCAGCGTCGGACCCGAGGGCTACCTCGACGATGACGACGCGATGGCCAAGGCCGCGGTCTCGCTCATCAGGATGCGTCCCGGCGAGTTGGTATTCGGCCCAGCCGCGAAACCGGGCGGACCGTCGAAGCCGAACTTCACGGTGCCGAACTGGACGGTCGACAACATCGTCGCCTACTCCAAGATCTGCACCCACGTTGGCTGCCCTGCCGCTTTGTACGAGCAGACCACGCACTACATCCTCTGCCCGTGCCACCAGTCCACGTTCCTGGCCACCGAGGGCGCCCGCGTCATCTTCGGCCCGGCCACCCGTGCGCTGCCTCAGCTTCCGATCGGCGTCGACTCGGCCGGCTACCTGATCGCACTGAGCGGCTTCAACGAGCCGGTCGGCCCGAGCTTCTGGGAGCGGTCATGAGCGTCGAGCGCGGCCTGGAGGGCGCCGGCAGCTGGCTGGACGACCGGTTTCACGGCGCCCGCGGCGTCCGCGTCCTGCTCCGCAAGGTGTTCCCGGACCACTGGTCGTTCCTGCTCGGGGAAATAATCCTTTACTCGTTCATCATCCTGCTGCTCACCGGCACGTTCCTCACGCTGTGGTTCCAGCCAAGCATGACGCCGATCGTCTACCACGGCTCCTATGTGCCACTGGACGG
>JASHTT010000260.1 GCA_030040415.1 Streptosporangiaceae bacterium
GAGGGGTCCGACGAGGTGTACACCGTGCCGTTGGTCGCTACCGCGGCGCAGAACGAGGGAGCAGGGCAGGAGACCGACTCGATGGCCGGATACCTGCCGAAGACCGTCGCCTGCCAGGTCGCGTTCGCCGCCGCGGGGTCGGTAGAGAAGTAGATCTGCCCCTGGCCTGCGACCACGCACAGGTTCGTGCTCGGGCAGCTGATCGAGTTCGCGTGCGGGATGGCGCTGTGCGGATCGGAGATCTTCCAACCCGACTTGCTCTGCGGCGCGGTGGACGTGTCTATACCGGCGGAGCCCACTCCCGCGCAGAAGCTGACCAGCGGGCAGCTGATCTGGACAAGGTCGTTGTGCGCAGGTTGCGGCGAAGACCATGTCGCGGCGCCGCCTGCGGGATCGGCCGACGTGAGCACGTTGCCCATCGAGTCGCTGGCAACACAGAAATGCGAGGTCGGGCACGTCACAGCCGCGAGGTTGTAGGCATTGTCGAACGGCGGATTCGCGAGCGGAACCTTCGCGGACCAGGTCAGGGGTGCCGGGCTGGTCGCGGCACCGGCCGACCCCGGCGGAATAGTGACGATGCCGAGCATGGCCACCAGCGCGCCGAGGCAGGCCAATGCCCGGCATCGGCTGCCGGATCTGGCTGTTGCACGAACCTTGCGCGGGAAGTCTGACACAGGAAGCCCCTTCCGGCGGCAACTCTTGGGTGCTGCCGGCGCGCCGCTGACCGATGCGGTGACCGGATCGTAAGCGCGCTGGCATGGCAGCGGTATCGGGGAAAGTGCCCAAAGTTAGTGCCCGTCTCGGACGGGCCGGCGTCACCCGGGCTGGCGGGTGGTCGCTGACCGGTCCGATTAGGCGAGTGCGACGTGGGGGTCGGCGGAGAACCACCGGACCCCACGCCCTTGCCGTCAGCAGCCCTGTCTGGCTACAGCTTGACGGTCGCGGTGCCGGTGATGGTCTGCTCGTTCGCCACTGGGTTCACGTTGGTGTCGCACTTGCCCTTCGACTTCGCGGCGATCTCCGTTTCGTTGATCGTGGCCTTGCCGGAGCCGCTGATCCCCTTGTAGGAACCTGTGCCGCTGCCCAGCGTGAAACTGGTCGTTGCCTCGAACACCGCGTAGCAGGTCTTGGCATTGACGCTTTCCTTGACGATCTTGAATCCGCTGTTGTGGGTGATCTTGAACGTGCCACCGGTGACATGCGCGGTGTCCACCGTGCTGCCCGCGTCGTCGGTGCCGTAGGTGGTGAACACCCCGGTCGCGATCAGTTCGGACTGGGCCCCGCTCGCCTCGGTGGTCATCAGGTAAAGGTCCTCGGTGCCCGACGTGGCCCGGCCGGCGGTCGCCGCGTTGGCGACACCCGCCCAGACGCCGCCGGCTGCGGTGATAACGGCGCCGACCGCGATCAGTCGGCTCATCTTGCTAAACATGCCTGGTCTTCCTTCCCCTGCAGGCCGCGCGAGCCATTGGCGGCTCACGGTCAGCCACGCTACGGAGCGTGCGGCGACTCGGTAAACGTGGAGAACCACACTGAATGGCGAGCGATAACGTACACATAGGTGATCGTTGCCCTTCTGTGCCAGGTCAGCTGCGGCGTACGCTCTGGCCATGCCCGCGGAGGTAGTAGGGCGCGATGCTGAGCTGCAGAACCTGGCAGCGTTTCTGGACAACCTGAAATCAGGCCCGGGCGCGCTTGTGCTGGCCGGGTCCGCTGGGGCCGGAAAGACCACACTGCTACGCGCGGGTGCCGAGCTGGCCGCCGCTCGCGGGTACGCGGTATTGCAGACAATGCCAGCCAGCAGCGAGATGATGCTGGCCTTCGCTGGACTGGCCGACCTGCTGGAGCCACATCTGCCCGGTGTGCTCGACGAACTGCCTTCCCCGCAGGCGCGGGCGTTGCGAGTTGCTCTGATGCTGGACGCGGCTCCGGCGAATCCGCCGGAGCCACGTGTCATCGCCGCGGCGTTCCGCGGAACCGTCATCAGTCTCGCCAGATCGGCGCCGGTGCTGCTGGTGATCGATGACGTGCAGTGGCTCGATCCAGCCAGTGAGGCTGTGGTGGGCTTCGCTATCCGCCGTGCGGACAACGAAGCTATCGGTCTGCTCTGCGCGCAGCGCACCGAACTGCCCGGCACGGACTGGCCGCTCGAGCTGGACCGCGCGAAGTTGTCTCCCGACATCCTGCCGGTTGGCGGGCTGAGCCTAGGTGCCCTGCACCGGCTGCTGCGGACCAGGCTGGGCCAGTCGTTCTCACATCCTGCGCTGAGGCGCATTGAGGCAAGCTCGGGCGGCAATCCGTTCATCGCGCTGGAGATTGGCCGGGCCCTTGCCCGCCGCGGCGCGGCGAGCAGCCCGATCCGGCAGGTACCTGTGCCCGAGACGCTCATCGATCTGGTCGGGGAACGGCTCAGCGCGCTCGCGCCCGACGTCATAGACGCGGTGCGGCTGGTCGCCGTGATGCCCGACGCCGCGCTCGGCGATTATCTGACGGCTGGGGCCGATGGCGCTGCGCTGGACTCGGCGGTGCTCGCCGGCGTGCTTGAACACGAAGCCGGTCGGCTCAGGTTCGCACACCCGCTGCTCGCTACGGCCATCGCCGACGCGATCCCGTCGGAGCGGCGACGTGAGCTGCACGCGGCGGCCGCAGCCGTCGTGCAGCTAGCCGAGGAACGGGCCAGGCACAAGGCGCTGGCCACGGCGGGCCGGGCAGCGCCGGTGGCTGACGAGCTGGCCCAAGTCGGCCGCGCCGCGGCCGGTCGCGGCGCCCCGGTCGCGGCTGCCGAACTCCTGGGGCTTGCCGCTGCCCTGACACCGGATGACCAGCCCGAGAAAGCGTGGCTGCGGCAGCTAGACGCAGCTCGGCAGCTTACCGTGGCAGGGGAGACTCGAGAGGCCGCAGCGGTCCTGGAGCGGCTGGCCGCGTCGGCTCCGCCTGGCCCGGAACGGTCAGACGCGCTCAGCGAGTGCGGCAAGCTCCATCACGACTTCGGCGCCGCGCAGGCGCTGCTTGAGCAGGCATTAGCCGAGGCTGGCCAGGACGAGGAACGGCGGGCTCGGATCAGGTGCGCGCTATCGTATCTGTGGCAGACGCGTGGTGACGCGGCGCGTGCCCTCGCCGAGGCGAATCGGGCGCTGCCCGACGCTGAGGCCGCAGGTTCGTCGGCGCTGCTTTCGATCGTACTGGCGCGGAACTTCGACCTGGCTTTGATGCACGGAGAAGCTCCCGACGAGAGCTTGCTCGCACGCGCGCTTGAGCTGGAGCGGATGGGCTCGGTCCCGCCATCCGAAACTTCGCCCAGCATGCTGGCCGGCATGTGGCACCTGCACAGCGGCAAGCTAGACATCGCGGAGGAGGAACTCGAGTACGTCCGCGCGCGCGCCGAGGCGGAAGGCGCGGAGTACTGGCGGGCAGAGTCGATGCTGCGCCTCTCGCAGCTGGCCGCCCGTCGCGGTAATGCTGCTGTGGCGGCACAGCTCGCATCCGAGAGCCTGGATATAGCCGAGCAGCTTGACCTCCCGCACTTGACCTGTGCCGCGTTGCACGGCTGCGCATCGGCTGCGGTGCTGCTCGGGAACTCCGCCGTAGCGAGTGAGCTGGCTCAACGCGGCGCGGAGTTCGCCGAGCGTACTGGTGACCAGCCGCTTGCCGTCATGCACCAGGCCCTTGTCGGCTCGCTAGAGCTGGCTCGCGGAGATTATGCCGCCGCGGCTGATCGCATGCGGTCGGTGCTAGGCAAGCTTCACATCCTGGGCGTGCGGCCGGTAACCCAGGCGATCTGGGCAGACTCTGTCGAAGCGCTCGTAGCCGTGGGCGACCTCGATGAGGCCGCCGCCGCCGCTGGCGCACTCGACCGAAGCGTCAAGGAGCTGGCCACTGCTGCGATCGCAGCCCGCTGCCGCGGCATCCTGGCCGCCGCCCGGGGCGACACCCACGGCGCTATGGCCGAGTTCAGGGACGCCTTGCGGCTGCACGATCAGGTATCACCGATCCCGGTTGAGCGGGGCCGGACGCTGCTGGCTGTCGGTGCTGTGCAGCGGCGGCTGCAGCAGCGAGCATCAGCGCGGAAATCCCTGATGGACGCGGCGGCGATCTTCGACTGCATCGGCGCGCGGCTATGGTCGGCACGAGCGCGAGCCGAGGTTGCCCGGATCGGCGGGCGCGCTCCGGGACCGCAGGACCTCACCGAGACCGAGCGCCGCGTCGCCGAGCTTGTCGCGCGCGGCCTGAGCAACCGCGAGGTGGCAGCCGAGTTGTTCGTGACGGTGCGGGCTGTGGAGTCCACGCTCACCAAGACTTACAACAAACTCGGCTTGCGGTCACGCACCGAACTGGCGTCACGCTTGAGCAGTCTCTGATCCCGGCGATTCCCGTATCGAAGGCGCTACCCAGTCAGATCCAGTCGGCGTAGCGGGGCCACGATAGTAGCGTGTCGACGACCTCAGCTGGGCCTGCGGTATCCGGGCTGGCAGCTGCCGTGACGGCGAACCGGCTCCGATAGAACAGCAGTGGCTGCCCCGTCTTGCAGTCGCCGACCGCGGTGATGGCAGCGACGACGACGTAGTGGTCACCGGCCTCGTGCACGCTTTCGACCGTACAGGCAGCCCAGGTCAGCACCCCGGACAGGACGGGGCTGCCGTTCGGCGCCGGCGTCCAGCGGACGCCGGCGAACTTGTCCGCCGAGCTGACGCCGAACCTGCGGGCCAGGTCGGCCTGGTCGTCGGACAGCACGTTGACGCACAGCTGCCCGGTCCTGGCGAGCCGCGGCCAGGTGGTCGAGGACACCGACGGGCAGAAGAGCACCAGCGGCGGCGACAAGGACACCGCGGCGAACGCCTGGCAGGCGAAGCCGACCGGCTCGCCCGCGTCAACGCCGGCAACGACGGTCACGCCGGTGCAGAAGTGGCCGAGCACCTGGCGGTACCTTGGCGGATCGGGCGCGAAGCTGGGCAGGTCCACGGCATCCAGTGTCGCTGGTGCCGGCCTCGCAGGCACGCCGGTGCTCAGTGCGCCGCGCCGAGGCTGAACACATGACCCCACAGGCTGATCGCCGTCGTCTCCCTGGCGACCCAGGTTGCGTCGTCTACCGTCCGCCCGTCGGTGCCGTACTCAATGTCGAAACCGCCCGGGGTCCGCACGTAGAAGGACACCATCAGGTCGTTGGCGTGGCGACCCAGCGTCGAACTGACCGTCGCGCCGCGGCGGTGGCACCGGTCGAGCGTCCGGCCGACGTCATCCAGCGTTGCCACCTCGATCATCAGGTGCACGATCCCGGCGTCCGGGCTCATCGGCGCCAGCGCGAGCGAGTGGTGCCGCGGGCAGCAGCCGAGGAACCGCATCCAGACCGGTCCGCTGCCGGCCGGCCTGCCGAAGAACTCACCCGGCAGCCGCATGGAGTCGCGCAGCCTGAATCCCAGCACCTCGGTGTAGAAGGCGAGCGTGGCCTCGTCGTCCGCGGACGGCAGCACAACGTGGCCAAGCCCCTGGTCACCGGTGACGAACACGTTCCCGTACGGGCTGAAGAACGGCCGGTTGTCCAGCGCCGCGGCGCAGAAGATCTCCAGCGCGTTACCGGACGGGTCCTCGCAGTGCAGCAGCCCACCCACCCGCCGGTCCGCGAGCTCTGCAGCGTCCGCGGCCTTGACCGCGACGCCTGCGTTGGCGAGTGCGCTGGCCACCTGGGCCAGCGCGGCTTCGTCGGCTACCTCAAAGCCGCTCGCCGCCAGCCGGTCACGCTCGCCCGGCACGATCACCAGGCGAGCCGGGAAGTCATCCATCCTCAGGTAGACCGCGTCCGGATCGGGTCCGCGGCCTTCGGTCATGCCGAGCACGCGTGTGCCGAACTCCCGCCACGCGCCCGTGTCGGGGGAGGAGAACCGCAGGTAACCCAGCGAGCTGATAGGCCCGTTCATGCCGCGCCTCCGGCCAGGAAGTCGATGGACAGCCGGTTGAACTCGTCGAACTTCTCGGCCTGGGCCCAGTGTCCGCAGCCGCCGAACACGTGCAACTGCGCGCGCTTGATCGTCTTCAACGCGACCAGCGCACCGTCCAGCGGGTTGACTCTGTCCTCGCGACCCCAGATCAGCAGCACCTCGTGCCGCAACCGGTGCGCCTCGCGCCAGAGCATGCCGTCCTGCGCGTGCTCGCCGAAGAACGACATGCCCATCGCGGTCATCGCCGCGACCGCGTCCGGATCGCTGGCGTAGCCGAACCGTTCCTCGATTAGCTCGTCGGTGATCAGGCTCTGGTCGAATACCAAAGTTCGCAGGAAGGCGGCCATCTTTTCCCGGCTCGGGCCGGGTGGCGCGGCGAACTCAGACAGCCGCTTCACGCCCTCGGTCGGATCTGGCGCGAACACGTTCAGGCTCAGGCCGCCGGGCCCCATCAGCACCAGCCGGCCCGCTCGCTTTGGGCGGTCCAGCGCGAAGCGGATCGCCACGCCGCCGCCGAGCGAGTTGCCGACCAGGTGCGTCTTGGTCACGCCGAGCTCGTCGAGCAGCCCAGCCAGCGCGTCCGCCGCGTGATTGAAGAAGTGCGACGACAGCGGCTTGGTCGTGGACCGGCCGAAGCCTGGCAGGTCCATCATGATCGTGCGGAACCGGCCGGCGAAGACAGGCATGTTCGCGCCGAAGTTGCTCCACGCCGACGCGCCGGGCCCGCCCCCGTGCAGCAGCACGACGGTGCCAGCGTCGCCCGGCCCCTCGCCGACTACGGCGGGTTCCGACCCGGCCTCGTGGAAGTGCAGCTTCATCCCGTCGACCTCGGCGAAGCTGCCGGCCGTCTCGGTCACGGAGCGAGCAGGCACGGTGCTCACAGCATCGCGTCGGCTGGAACGGGCAGGCCTAGTTCGCCGCCGCCGAACATCGACAGCGCCCGTTCCGGGTCGTTGATCGCGTGCACCCGGCCCGCGTGCGCGTCTCGCCAGAACCGCTGGATCGGCGTGCCCGACTTGAGCGCGCGCCCGCCGGAGTTCTCGAACATCGCGTCCACCGCCCTGATCGCCTGGCCGGTCCCGCGCACCTGGTCACGCCGGACGCGTAGCCGCAGGTCGATGGGGATGCCCTGGCCAGCGCGGGCGCTGTCCATCAGATCGGCCATGTTCCGCTCGAGCGCGAGCCAGGCGGCGTCGATCTCGGCGGCCGCCTCCGCGACGCGGACGTGCGCGAACGGGTCCTGCGCGACCTTCTGGCCGTAGGCGACCCGCACCCGCTGGCGCATATACGCCAAGTGTGCCTCGTAGGCTCCGGTGGCCATGCCGATCACCGGCGTGGTGATCGAGTAAGAGAACACCGACCCGTAGGGCAGCCGGTACAGCGGCGCCGTGTTCGCCTCGTGGCCCGGGCAGGCCAGCTTGGTCACGTCCGTGAAGCTGAGCGACCGGTACTCGGGCACGAACGCGCCGGCCACC
>JASHTT010000261.1 GCA_030040415.1 Streptosporangiaceae bacterium
GCCGGAATGAGCAGCCGCTGCGACTTCGACGAGCAAGTCAGCGTAAACGCCCAGGACGGGACGATGCGCCCGGACATGGTCGTCAGGCTGGCCGGCGGCAAGAACGTTGTGGTGGACTCCAAGGTCTCGCTGGCTGCCTACCTCGAGGCCGCCGAGGCGAGCGACGAGGCCGTCCGAGCGGCCCGGCTCGACGCGCACGCCCGCCACCTGCGTGAGCACGTCGACAGGCTGGCGGCCAAGGCCTACTGGGCCGCACTGAGCCCGGCGCCGGAGTTCGTCGTGCTGTTCATCCCGGGTGAAGCGTTCCTGGCACCCGCGCTCGAGCACGACCCGGGCCTGCTGGAGCACGCGATGGCGCACAAGGTGCACATCGCGACGCCCACGACCCTGGTCACCATGCTGCGCACGGCTCAGTACGCATGGCAGCAGGCCGCACTGACGGAGAACGCGCGCGCCGTCTTCGACCTCGGCCGTGAGCTATACGACCGCATCGCCGGGCTCGGCAAGCACGTCGACGGCATCGGCAAGGCGCTGACCAACGCGGTCTCGACCTACAACAGAGCCGTGGGTTCGCTGGAGAGTCGGGTGCTGGTCAGCGCCAGGAAGCTGAGCGAGATGGGCGTGGTCGACGGCGACCTGGAGACGCCGAGACCGGTTGAGGAAACGGTGCGGGCACTGTCCGCACCCGATCTAGTGGTGGACACGGCGCCGGAGCTTGTCGCGGCACCGGATGCCGTTCCCTCGCCGAGCCTGCGCGGTGGCACACGCGCGATAGGCGCGGCGGGCTGAGGCGCAGACCGTCAGGGAGGAAGCGCGGATGCCAGAACAAGCGGCCGAGTCAGTGCAGCGGACCACCGCGGCCAGCCGGGCGCCTGGCGGTCCCGCTGCCCGAGACAGCCAGCGGTTCATCGTGGAGCGCAGTCGGCCCGAGGCCGAGAGAGTCAGCCGGCCGCAGGCCGAGGACACCGGACGTCCGCCGGCCTTGCGGACCGGACGACCGCAGGCCGAGCGCGCCCGCGGACCGCTAGCGGCGTGGGTCGGCGCGCAGCAGGCCGTAAAGATCAGCCCGCGGCAAACAACGCGATCAGGTACGCAGCAGGCCGCACACGCTGGTGCACAGTCGACCGCACAGCAGACCGAACGGACGGGTGTGCAGCAGACCACCGGTGCTGGCGCGCAGCAGGTCCCGCCCATCGGCGCGCAGCAGACGGCAAGGGCGGGCACGCGCACAGGTACGTGGCAGACTCCCCGAGCCGACGCGCAGGGCCGAACGCGGCTCGGCTCGCAGCGAGGTATGAGCGGCTGGCATATTGCCACGCCGGGCGCAACGCGTGTGCAGGTCACGGCGCGCGGTGCGATGCTCGGCATGTTCGCCTTGTGCCTCGCCGGCAGCCTTGCTGCCGCGTCCCTGCACCTCGAAGTGCTCGTCGGCGTCGGCTATTGCGCCGCCTGCGTGCTGGCCCCGGCGTATGCGGCCCGGCGCGCGATGCTGGAGGTCGTCACGGCTCCCCCGGTTGCGTTCTTGCTGGCCGTGGTCATCGTGCAAGCGTTGACAGCGCAGGGCGACAGCAGCCACGCGTCGATGCTGTCGGTTCTGGAGGGAACTCTGCTCACGCTAGCCGCCACCGCACCCTGGCTGTTCGCCGGCACTGCGCTGTGCGTGCTCATCGCGATGCGCCGAGGCCTGCCGCAGTGCATCCGCGACTTGCGAGCCAACCTACGCGGTGACACAGGGCCCGACGGCACGGGCGCACGGCAACCCGGCTAGCGTCGCGTGGCAGACCTCTCTACGCCAGCCTCGTCAGCGACTAGGCGCTGGTTTCCGTGTCACATCGGACACCCAGAAAGATGTAGGAACGGGCCAGTCCGTGGCACTCCGGCGACGTCCGTCGATCATCTTCAACCGGCCGCCAGTTGCCGGACCAAGGTCAACTAACTCTGTTGCCCACCCGTGTCTCGCCATGTTGACTGGCGCCATGCTCATCGCGCGATTCGACCCCAGAGCCGACGCTGACTGCCTGCGCGCCTGCCACCAGATCTCCCTGGCCGCGCACGACGTCGACAGTGCGCAGCATCCGCCGTGGTCATACCGGATCTTCGAGCGCGCCTGGGTTGACGGTTTCGGGCAGGACGAGGTGCACGAGTGCTGGCTCGCCAGCGGCGACACCGGTGATCCGGTCGGCTGCTACCTGCTGATGCTGCCCGAGCGAGAGAACAAGACCGTCGCCTACTGCGAGCTGATGGTCACTCCAGCGCGGCGCAGGGCGGGTTCAGGCACGGCGCTGCTTGCGCACTGCGCCGACCGGGCCCGAGCGGCAGCCCGGACGCGGCTGCGCGCTTTCGTGCTCGACGACACGGCAGGGACGCGATTCGCGAAGGTCATGGGCGCGTCCGGGGGCATTGAACAGGTGCTGCGGACCATGCCGGTCGACGCTAGCCTGCCGGACCGGCTGGCCGCGTTGCGCGCTGACGCGCAGCCGCATGCTTCCGGTTACGACATGCTGTCCTGGGCTCTCCCATCGCCGAGCGACCATCTCGCTCAGCTTGCTGGGCTGCACGAGGTGATGGCCGACGCCCCGAGGGACGCTGGCATTGAGCCCACAGCCTGGGACGCCGACCGGATCACGAACATGGAACAAGCCATCATGGCCACTGGCGCGAAGTACTACACGGTGGTGGCACAGCAGGTTGCGACCGGGGAGTTCGCCGCCATCACTCAGATGGCCGTCGACCCGCAGGTACCCGACTGGGGCGCGCAGCAGATAACCGCGGTTCGTCCCGAGCACCGGGGGCACCGGCTTGGGCTGCTGGTCAAGATTGCCATGCTCGACTTGCTGGCCGACCACGAGCCTGCCGTCCGGCACATCGTCACCGGCAACGCGGGCGAGAACCAGCACATGATCGCCATCAACGAACTGCTCGGCTACCGGATTACGCAGACTAGCCGCAGCTGGGAACTCGACCTGACGAGCTAACCAAGATCACTCAAGGCAGGGTCCAGCACCACATCGGAACGACTCGCTGAGTCAGGGTTATTTGCGTAGTTCGTGCGGAAGCGCGAAGGCCATCCGCTCCGGCACGACCTCGACCTCCTCGACCGAGGCAAAGCCAGCGGCAGCCAGCCGGTCAAGTACGCCATCCACGAGATCCTCGGGCACCGATGCGCCGCTCGTCAGGCCGACCGTCGTCGCGTCGTCTAGCCAGCTCTGCTGAACACCGGACGCGTCGTCCACCAGAAAGGCCGCCGCAGCACCTGCATCGAGCGCAACCTCGACAAGGCGCACCGAATTCGATGAGTTACGTGACCCGACCACGATGACGAGGTCAGACTGCCCGGCTATCTGCTTGACCGCCGCCTGCCGGTTCTGGGTGGCATAGCAGATGTCGTCGCTCGGCGGGTCGAGCAGTTCTGGAAAGCGCTCGCGCAGGGCGGTGACCGTCTGGTTGGTCTCGTCCACCGACAGCGTCGTCTGCGAGAGCCAGACCACCCGGGAAGGGTCGCGCACCTCGACGGTGGCCGCGCCGTGAGCGCCGTCCACCAGGCGGACCCGCGCCGGAGCCTCGCCGGTCGTCCCGACGACCTCCTCGTGGCCATCGTGGCCGATCAGCAGGATGTCGTAGTCGCTGGCCGCGAAGCGCCGTGCCTCGTTGTGCACCTTGGTGACCAGCGGGCAGGTGGCGTCGATGGCCCGCAGGCCGCGCTGCTGCGCGGCCTCGCGCACCTCTGGCGCGATGCCGTGGGCGGAGAACACGACGACGCCGCCCTCGGGCACCTCATC
>JASHTT010000262.1 GCA_030040415.1 Streptosporangiaceae bacterium
CTCATCGGCAATGTCGGCCGCCGACTGACCCTGCTCGACCAGCTCGACGTCCGCGGCTAGGTCGATCTCTTCGTCCTCGGTGTCGGCGTCGCTCTCCAGCTCCTGGAGCTCGGCCTCGACGTCAAGGAACGCGACGTCGCTGAGGTCGGGATCGCCCTCCAGCTCGGCTACATCCGCAAGATCAGGGTCATCCTCAAGCTCGGCGGCGTCAGCCAGCTCCGGATCCTGAGTCTCCTGTGCAGCCACGTCGGCATCTGCGGTCACCTTGAAGCTCCCGATGTCACGATGCTCTCCCCTACCCGGCGCCTCATTGGCAGCCTGCTCCTCCTGCTGCTGGGCCTTCCGGCCCCGCCTGCCCTTCTGGCCAGCGGTGACGGCGTCAGCGCCCCGCGCCTTGCCGCGACGTCCGCCTGGCGCCGCGCGTTCCTCGGTGTCGGCGGCCGTGCTATTGGCGCCGCCAGCCAGCTTGGCCGAGCCTCGCCTGCTTCGCCGCTCGGCGGGCCTGCGGGCCGAGGGCACGTTACGGCCGTTCGCGCCGTCCTCTTCTGGCACCAGGGCTATCGCCTGGTCAGCTACTTGAGTGCTGCCATCGGCAGAACTGCCACGGGCCTGCTGTGGTACGCGTGCGCCCTGCCCAGACGGCCGAGACTGCCGCCGCGCTGTCGAGCCTGCAGCGCTTGCCACCGCGGTCACCCCTTCCCTTGCTGGACGGCGGCACACCTGGCCACCTGCAGCACCGAGCTGTCCGAACTAGCAGGCGACACTGCCACCTCTCCGGCAAACCTCATGGCGAGCAACGGACTGTACCGCGCGACCCCCGCGCCTTGGACCACGCCAAGGGGACGGGAAGCTGCCGCAGGAGAGCGCGCCCCGGCTGAGGTTCTCTCCCGCCCACCACCTTAGGCGGAGCTGACGGGTAGGTCGTACCGCCGCGAGAAGCAACCCTGGTGTCACTGCGGAGCTGAGAGCACAACTTCCCGGGATCGTACCCCCATTCCTCATGCCCTCCCCTTTCGCGCCGACCCGGTTCTCCGCCGGTCACCCGGGGATTCCTGTCCGCCCGGAACGTGCATAACCAGCACGGTGACGTCGTCATCTTGCTCGTAACCGGCCAGCATCCGGTCCACCAGATAACCGAGCAACTCCCCGGCATCTTCCGCCACCTCGCGGGGAGCCTGCGCTGCGACCGTCACCAGCTCGTCTAGGCCCGCATCCAGGCCGCGCTTGCGGTTCTCGACCAAGCCGTCGGAATACAGCACCGCCGTATGCCCCGGTGGCAGCCTGAAGGCGTACTGGCTGCGCGGGCTCGCCCAGCCCAGCGGGGTACCCGCTGCGGCGGGATCCAGCCGCGGCGGAGCGTCCGGAGACAGCAGCAACGGCGGCAAATGCCCGGCGTTCCCCGCCACACCATCCCCTGTCGCAGGGTCCACGACCAGGTAGGCCACTGTGGTGACCTGCTCCTCCTGCTCCGTGGCGAGGAACAAGCGGTCTAGTCCGGCCAGCACGGCGGCCGGTCGCGGATCGGTCAGCGCCAGCGCGCGCAGGGCGTTCCGCACCCGGCCCATCCCGGCGGCGGCCGTCAGCCCTTTGCCCATGACATCGCCGGTGGCAACCGCCAGTCGCCCGTCCGGCAGCCGGAATGCGTCGAACCAGTCGCCGCCGATCTCCATGTTCTGAGTGACCGGACGGCATCTGGCGGCGAGATGGACGCCCGGCACAACGGGCAGCGACTCCAACAGCAGGCTGCGCTGCAGCGTCTCAGCCGTCTTGTGCTCCCTCTCGTACAGCGTCGCCCGCTCCAGCGCGAGTGCGCACTGGCCGGCTAGCGCCTCAAGAAACACCCGTTCTTCCTCGGTGATCTGCCGCGTCCGGGTGAACGAGAACCGCAGCGCCCCGAGGGACAGCCCGGACGACAGCAGCGGCAGGCCGACCCACGCCTTCTCGTCGCTGTGCCGCAGGAACACGTCGACGTCGGCCTTGCCGGCGAAGTACTTGCGCAGCGCCTCGGGGCTCTCCAGCAGCACCGGCCTGCGCATCTGGATGGCCGAGGTCATCACGCTGTGCGCGGATAGCGGCAGGTCACCGGCGGGTGCGCCGGGACTGCTTGGCAGCCCTGCTGGGTTGATCGTCTGCAGCCGCAGGCGGTCCTTGTCGAGGATCGCCACCGCGGAGCGCTCGGCACCGATGGCTGACCTGCCCACCTCGGTGATCACCTGGACCACCTGTTCCACCGTCATGGCCTCGGCGAGCATCGAGGTCGCCTGCTGGAGCCTCGCGGTGCGCAGTGCCGCCGCCGAGAGCTGCTCGGTCAGCCTGCCGCGCATCTCCTCGGCCTCGCGCTGAGCCGTCACGTCGGTGCATGCCCCGATCCACTCGACGATCTTGCCGTCACGCTCGATGGGTACGGCGCGCACGTCGTAGTGGCGGTACGACCCGGTCCTGGTCCGCACGCGGTAGCGGCAGTCAAACACCTTGCCGTCCCGGATGCACTCACGCCAGGCCGCCCGCACGCGCTCGGCGTCGTCGGGGTGGATCGCCTCGAGCCAGCCATCGCGCAGGTACTCCTCGGCCGTCTGCCCGGTGATCAGGCGCCACTCCGGCGAGTCCTCGGCAATGCCGCCATCTGGCGTCGTTACCCAGACCACCTGGGCACCGGCCTGGACTAGCGACCGGTAGCGCTCCTCACTGCGCCGCAGCGCCTCCACGGCCTCGTACTGCTTCGTCACGTCGACGGCGATCACGGCGACGCCACGCACGTCGTGATCGTGGGAGTTGAACCAGGAGAACGCCAGCTGCCGCTCGGCGAGCCCTGGCGCGGTCTCGCCCGGTTCGACGCCGCCGGTGACCTGAAGCACGTGCTCGGCAGGCGGCGGTGAGCCGTTGCCGGACAGCAGCTGCCTGGCCGCGGACTCGGCGGCCTCAGCCAGGTCGGCTGGCCACACCTCGGCTGGTCTGCGCCCGACGGGGTCACCACGGGTACCGCTGAGTGCCGCCATCGACCGGTTCATCCTGCGGAATCGCAGGTCAGGGCCGAGGAACGCGAAGCCGATCGGCGCCTGCTCGAGTAGCGTCGACAGCAGCGCGGGATCGGGCGCTTCAGCGCCGGAGACCACCCGCGGCCTGGGTACGGACGTGCCGGCACTCATGGTGAACTTCCCGCATCCGGCCGGTGCGGTGCCATCGAACGGCTCCCTCCTGCTCACTGCGGACACAAGAAGGCTAGCGGCAATAACGCGCGCAAGATGGGAGCCGACCGCAACTTGGCGCCGAACCGGCCGATCCGCCCGCTTTCGTCGCCGGGGTCAGGGGTCGCCGCCCGGCTTAGCAACCGCGGGGGTCCCGGGGTCGCCCCCCGGCTTGGCAGCTGCCGGGGTCCGGGGGTCGACCCCGGGTTAGCCTATTTCCGCCTACCCTGCCGCAAGCTCGTCGCCAACCGGCCGGGGCGCGACAGCAGGCTGCGGATATGCCGCTGGCCCGGGCCGGCCGGCGGCAGCCGGCAGCGGGAAGTGGCAGGCGACCAGCTGGCCACCGCCCGCATGCGGTCGCAGCGGCGGCTCCTGCTCGGCACACACGTCCTGCGCGAGCGCGCACCGGGTGCGGAACCGGCAGCCAGATGGCGGCCGCGTCCCGGCTGGAGGTTCGCCGCCCATGTCGTACCCGCGGGTTCGCTGGGTCTCCTCGGTTAGCACGCCATCGCCGGGCACCGCGGGCACGGCGGCGACGAGCGCTGCGGTGTACGGGTGCCCCGGCATAGTGCAGACGGCTTCAGCTGGCCCTACTTCTACCAGTTTGCCTAGGTACATCACACCGATGGTGTCGGCCATGTACCTGATCACCGACAGGTCGTGCGAAATGAACAAGTACGACAGACCGTACTGCCGCTGCAGCTTGCGCATCAGGTTCAGGATCTGGGCCTGTACCGACACGTCCAGGGC
>JASHTT010000263.1 GCA_030040415.1 Streptosporangiaceae bacterium
GTCTGCCAGTACCTGGCCGCGGCCGACCACGATCAGGTGCCCGGCGCCATCGTCTGTCAGCACAGTTTCCAGTTCGCTCATCAGGTGGGAGGACACCAGCACCGCCCGGCCCTGCGCCGCCAGGCCGCGCAAGAACCCGCGCATCCAGACGATGCCTTCCGGGTCGAGGCCGTTGAACGGCTCGTCCAGCATCACGATTGGCGGGTCGCCGAGCATCGCCGCTGCCAGCCCGAGCCGCTGGCGCATGCCCAGCGAGAACCCGCCGGCCTTGCGGCGCGCCACGTGTGACAGGCCCGCCTCGGTGAGCACCTGGTCGACCCGGTCCGGGCCCAGCCCCTGTGACCGAGCCAGCCACAGCAGGTGCGCTCGGGCTGTACGGCCAGGCTGCAGCGCGCCAGCGTCCAGCAACGAGCCAAGCACGCGCAGCGGCTCCGCCAGCGACACGTACGGCCGGCCACACACGAGCGCCTGCCCGGCATCGGGATGGTCCAGGCCGACGATCACCCGCATGGTGGTCGACTTGCCCGCTCCGTTCGGCCCAACGAATCCGGTCACGACCCCCGGCCGGACCGTGAACGACATCCCCGCCAGGGCCACTGCGGCACCGAACCGCTTCACCAACCCGGCAACCTCGATCGTTGCCTCCATCGCTGTCAGTCCCTTCGTTTCTCGTCGTAGCAGGACTGACCTGGTTATATGGCGATGGCGATAACACCGGCCGAAGCGAAGCCGTTATCTCGCTGTTAGGCGAGGCGCGGCATCGTAGTGGGACCGGCCCGACGAATAGGACGGGTGATCATGGGACTGGCCGGCTGGCTCCTCAGCCCGCTGCGGCCGCGGCGGACGGTTCGGTTGCGCCTCACCGCCATGTACGGCGTGCTCTTCCTGCTGTGCGCCGCCGGCGTGCTGGCCATCGCCGGCGGTCTCACGGTCTCGCGCACCTCTTCGGCTAGTTCGGCGGTGACTCAGGGCTCGCCGTCATCGCTGCAAAGCCAGCTCCGCCAACTGCAGGCCGAGGTCGCCCGGCAGGACCAGACTCACGCGCTGCTGTCACACCAGCTTCTCGAGGACTCGGTGATCGCGCTGGCCATCATGGCCGTGCTCGCCGCCCTGATCGGCTGGCTGCTGGCTAGCCGTGCGGTCCGGCCGCTGCGCGTGATCACCGCTACCGCGCGGCGGATCTCGGAGCACAACTTGAACGAACGACTAGCCTTCGACGGCCCCAAGGACGAGCTCAAGGACCTGGCCGACACCATTGACGGGTTGCTCGGACGGCTCGAAGCGGCGTTCAGCGCCCAGCGGCTGTTCGTCGCCAACGCCTCGCACGAGCTGCGCACCCCGCTGACCACCATGCGGGCATCGCTGGATGTCGCGATGGCCAAGCCCGCCGTGCCCGCCCAGACTGCCGCGCTGGCGGAACGCCTCAGGGCTGAACTCGACCGGGTCGATGAGCTGCTCGGTGGCCTGCTGGTACTCGCCAGAGCACAGCACGGCGCCCTGCCCGACAGCACGACGTTCTCGCTCGGCAAGGTGACGTCGGCGGCCCTCTCGTCCCGGCAAGCCGCGATCGCGGCAAACGGCCTGACGCTGCAAGCCCGCACAGCCCCTGACGGCGCTTGGGTGCGGGGCAGCATCGCACTAGTCGGCCGCATGATCGACAACGTGATCGACAACGCCATAAGGCACAACGAGCGGGCCGGCTGGATCGCGGTCGCCACCCAGGCCGCTGACGGCACGGCCCGCCTGGTGGTGGAGAACGGCGGCGCTGTGCTTGACCAGGGCCAGGTCCGTCAGCTCGGGCAGCCGTTCCGGCGGATCGGCGCCGACCGGACCGGCTTTGACGCAGGCTCGGGCCTCGGCCTGTCGATCGTGGCGGCGATTGCCGCGGCGCACGGCGGCAGCCTCGACCTGCGCGCCAGGCCGGAGGGCGGACTGCGCGTCACGATCGTGCTGCCGCTCGCGGCTCGGCCGGCGCTGACCGGCGCGCCGTCATGAGAGTGCTCGTCGTCGAGGACTCCCGGTCGCTCGCCGACGTCCTGGTCGAGGGCCTGCGCGACCAGGGCATGGCGGTGGACGCCGCGCTGGACGGGCTGGAGGCAGCAGCGAAGCTCGGCGTCAACGCCTACGACGTCATCGTGCTCGACCGCGACCTGCCTGGTATCCACGGCGATGCGCTGTGCCAGATGATCACCGAACGGGACGAGCGGGCCATGGTGCTGATGCTCACTGCGGCCGGAGATCCGGCCGACCGGGTCAGCGGGCTCGGTCTCGGCGCCGACGATTACCTCGCCAAGCCGTTCCACTTCCCCGAACTCGTGCTGCGCATCCGGGCGCTCGCCCGCCGGCAGCCGTCTGCACGGCCGCGCACGCTGCGCGGAGCGGGCGTCGAGCTCGATCCAATCCGGCGCACCGTGACTCGCGACGGCGGCCAGCTCGACCTGTCGGCGAAGGAGTTCGGCGTGCTCGAGGCGCTGCTCCGCGCGATGCCCGCGTTCCTGAGCTCCGAAGAGCTGCTCGAACAGGTCTGGGACGAGTACGCCGACCCATTCACCAACACCGTCGCGGTGACGATCGGCCGCCTGCGCCGGAAACTGGGCGAGCCACCGCTCATCGTGACCACACCGGGCGTCGGCTACCGGATAAGCGACCGGTGAGCCGCGTGCGCGCCAGACGGACGAGCTAGGCGCATGCGCGGTCACGTGATCGGAGGCAGCTTCTGGTTTCCGGCGAGCACGGGAGCGAACAGGTCGCCGCGGGTCGCTACCCGGTCGAGGATCGTGCGGATCGTGAAGCCGTCCGGACGCAGCGACGGATCGTCGAGCTCGTCCCAGCTAATCGGCGCGGACACCGGTGCCCCCGGAGCCGGGCGTGGGCTGTACGGCGCAACCAGGGTCTTGTTGCTGACGTTCTGGGTGTAGTCGAGCCTGGCCAGGCCGGAACGCTCGGTCTTGTCCCACTTCCAGCTCACCAGGTCGGGCACGACGGCGCCGATCGACTTGGACAATCGTTCCACCCAGGTCCGGGTGTCGGCGTAGGTCAGCCCGCCGGCCACGGGTATCCAGATCTGGATGCCGCGCTGGCCGGTGACCTTCGGCTCTCCCCGGACGCCGAGGTGGTCGAGGGCCGTCCGGTGCAATCGGGCGAGCACCAGCACTTCCTCCCACGTGGTGGCCGAGCCCGGATCGATGTCGATCAGCGCATAGGTCGGGTTGTCGGGCTTGCTCGCGCGCGAGGTCCAGGCATGCCACTCCAGCGCGCCGAAGTTGGCCGCCCAGATCAGTGCGGCCGGCTCGTCGACCACGAGGTAGGTCGTGGTCTTGCCGCGCTCGGCCGTCGGGTTCACCCAGCGGGGCACCCAGTCCGGCGCGTGCTCGGGCAGCTGTTTGTGCCAGAAGCCCGGCACGCTCGCGCCGCCCGGAAAGCGGTGCATGTTCAGCGGGCGGCCCGCCAGGTAGGGCAGGATCACCGGGGCGATGCGCGCCGAGTAGGCAACCAGCTCTCGCTTGGTCACCGCCGGTTCGCCATCCCGGCCGGGGAACATGTCCTTGTCCAGGTTGGTCAGCTTCAGCCGCCGGCCGAAGACCTCCCAGGTTCCGTTCGCGCCCAGGTCGTCGAGCGCCGCGAGGTCTGCTGAGGTCGGCCCGTTGCCGGTCGCCGGGCTGCCTGCGGCTGGCGCGCGCAACGAGACCGACGCCTGTGCCGGCGGCAGGTCGGACCGCCAGATCCGGTCCGGGTCCGCCTTCACCTCTTCATTGGTCCGGCCGCTGAGCACCGAGCGCGGATAATCTTCCGGGTTCCAGCCGGGCACCGCGTACTCGTCGTCCTTGTGCAGCAGCAGCCACTGCGACTCGTCTTCGGCGGACCGGGGTTCGCCCGCCGCGGCAGCACGACCCCGCCGGTTCGTGCGGATCAGTATGAACCGGCCAGCCAGCTTGTGCCCGGTCACGTCGGCGTGCAGTTCACCGGCCTCGACGGCCGCGGCCGGATCGTCGGTTTCGTATGGTTGCCACGTTCCTATATCCCAGACAATCACGTCACCGCCGCCGTACTCGCCCGACGGGATCACGCCCTCGAAGTCCAGGTACTCGATCGGGTGGTCCTCGACGTGCACAGCAAGCCGCTTCACCTTCGGATCGAGCGTCGGGCCGTTCGGCACGGCCCAGCTGGCGAGTACGCCGTCGATCTCGAACCGCAGGTCGTAGTGGACCCGCCGGGCGCGGTGCCGCTGGACGACGAACCGCGGCAGGCCATTGCTGGCTGCCTGCGGTGGCTCCCCGGCCGGCTCGGGAGTCCGGTCGAAGTCACGCTTGGCCTGGTAGCGGGCGAGCCGGTCACCTGATCGCGCCGTGGCGGCCGCAGGCCCCTGGTTCTGGCTGGGGCGTCGCTGGCCGGCCCGGTCGCCGCCGCTCTGCCTGGGCATAGCGCGATGCTCTCACCGGCCGTCTCCCCCGGCCAGTGCGGGTTCTCAGCCATCCCCGCGGTGTCACTCACCGGGCTTAGTGCCGCGACGGCCCCCGGCACTCCTCTCAGGAGGAAGCCGAGGGCCGTGGCGGCTGGCGTCAGCAGTCCTTGGCGCTACACGTCCAGTACTCCGGGTAGAACAGCAACAGCGGGTTCTGCGTCACGTTGTGCAGGTTGTTGCTGTTAGCGAACGTGGTGGTACCGAGCGGCATCCACAGCGACGGCTCCTGCTCGGCTGTGTAGTTCGCGTAGGTGTAGAACGTGGACAGGCTGCTGCTGGTGTGCGTCGCGGCGATCAGAGAGTTCATCGTCGCGTTGCTGTAGCTGCCAGAGTTGTTGGCTACCCCGCTTTGGAACAGCGGCTCGCCGGTCGGCTCGAAGCCCGGCCCGTTGAACAGCCAGGAGCCGAGGTACAGGAACGTCCAGTTGCACCGCGATTCCTTCGGCGTGCACGGTGCGGTGTCGGCTAGCAACGTGTCGAAGGTCTCGCCAGCGGCGGCGAGCTGGATGCCCGCCTGCGCCAGACCGGACTTGAGGATGTCGACGTCGTCCTGCTGGGTGGAGATGCCCGACGAGTACAGCATCGAGAACTTCGCCTGTAGCCCCTTCGGGATCCCGGCGCCGCAGTCTGCAGTGCCGGTGCCAGCGCTCTCACAGGTCAGTACGCCGCCGACGTCCTTCCAGCCGTGCGCCGCGAGCAGCGCCTCGGCCTTCTTCGGGTTGTACGGGTACGGGCCTTGCCCGCCGTTCTCCTTCATCACCGGGGACACCCACTGGCTCACCGGCAGGCTCGGCACGCCGGCGACCGTCGACACCGAGTAGCCGCGGCCGACCGAGGAGTTCATGCCGGCCTGGTCGTCCAGCTCCGCCATCGCCTGCCGGAAGTACAGCTGCCTGAACACCGGGCCGTAGGTCGGGTTGTTGAAGTTGATGTAGGCGTAGCCGATGCCGAACTCGTACTGCGCCTGCAGCCAGTAGCCGCCGTTCGGTGTCGAGGCCAGCGGGTTGACGGCCGGCAGGAAGTCCTTGCCCGCCGGCTGCAGGTCCGTCGACGGAACCGGGCCCTCGCTCAGTGCACCGGTCTTCAGCCCGGTGTAGATGGCGGTGTCGCTGGTGTACTCGACGAACTTCAGCTCCGAAATCGACGGCTTCGGGCTCCCCGAGTACGTCGGGTTCGGCACGAAGGTGTAGTTGCCGTCGACGTTGTAGGAAGTCAGCTTGAACGGACCATCGACCACCTTCCACAGCGGGTTGGTCGCGTACGTGGAGGTGGCCTTGTTCTGGCTGTTCAGGTAGTTCCACACCGCGATGCACTTGGCCCAGTGATCCGCAGCGCTGTCGGTTAGGCAGCCGCCGCTGCCTGGTGCCGCCCCGGCGTGGCTCACGTCCCATGCCTGCGGCGCTGGGTAGAGGATCGCGAGCTGGTTGTAGGTGTACCAGATGCTCGAGTAGGCCTGCGTGAGGTGCAGCACGACGGTCTGCGGGCCAGTGGCCTTGTAGGAGGCAATGTTGTCCGGCAGCAGACCGACGGTGTAGCCGGCGTAGTTGGCCTTCTCCGCCTCTAGCATGTTCAGGAAGAAGATCAGGTCGCTGGCGTCGACCGTTTGGCCGTCCGACCACTTCCACGGCTTCAGGGTGATCGTCACCGTCTTGCCGCCGTCGGTGTACACCGGCGCATCGGCGGGCGACAGCGGGTAGTTCACTGTGATCGAGTCGTTGTTCCCGCCGAACATGTACAGCGGCCGGACCATGAGATACCCGAAGTCCTCGTAGTTCGCGACGCTGTAGCAGTTCGTGGTCTCCATCGGGAAGATGCAGTTCGCACCGGTGCCAGTGATGTTGGCGAGGGTGGCTACGGCGTCCTTGACCGTCACCGTCGAAGGTTTGCTGGAGGTGTTGCTGGATCCGCAACCCGCGGCCAGCAGTGCCACGGCGACGGCCGCGACGGCCGCGACACTCAGTTTGCGTCTGCGCTCAAACATCTGCACTCCCTCATGGCATGACTCTGGCTGCCGCTGCCTGAACAGCTCGGGCAGCCGGCGGGATGGCCCAGCTCGGACCGGCATTTGCTGGCCGGCAATCTCGGACGTGTAGGGGAGCGACGGCGTAACACGCAGCCGCGTGGCGGGCGGCGTCCAGCCACGTGGTTCCGCCCTTCTTGTTCCGGGGCGGGAGTCCCTGTGGATACAGACCCTGTGGATTCGGGGGATGACCGAAAGGACCGGGTCCTGGTTCGTTCCGCCCGGAACGCGCAGATCCTGGCGTCCATGCTGCGCCGGATGTGTTACGAGCGCGTCACGGATACGCGACAAGGAGGCTTCCGGGCGGCCGCGAGCAAAGCGGCGATACCTGCGCCGCCTACCGGCCAGCCAGGAGTGTGGCAATGCGCGCGGCGGCGGAGTCCGCGCCGCCACGGGGCACCTTCCGGTAGCTGGGGCCGACACCGCCTTGCGCCAGGGCGCTCCGCATGGCCGCGGCCAAGTCGTCGGCGGAGGTGGTCGCGTAGTCCATTCGGAGCCCGGCGCGGTAGTAGCCGAGCCGATGGGTGACGAAGTACTGCTGTTCCCAGTGACGGGCTAGCGGGAAGTAGATGAACGGCCGCCCGGCGCCGACCAGTTCCATCGTGGTCGACAGGCCACCTTGCACGACGGCCGCGTCGGCGCAGGCCAGGTGCTCGAACAGATCGGGCACATAGCCACGCTTGTCCATGCCTTCGGTATCAGGCAGCAGCCGGGCATCCAGGCGCGGCCCAGTGACTAGCAGCATCCGCGCCTCTGGCAGCTGCTTGCGAAGGCGGGCGAACGCGTCGCAAGTCAGCAATAGCAGGCTGGCGCCCGCCGCCGTACCTCCCACAGCCGCCACTAGCAACGGCTGGTCCTGCAGATAGCCAAGCCGACGCCGCAACCGGGCACGATCGCGATAGGCGCCGGGACTGAAGGGGAGCACGTAAGGCACCGAGGCGAACCACCGGCGCGACCAGGACCGTATTTCCGGTAGACCGGGACCGAACGAACGGTCGGGCAGCTCGTCGAAGGAGCCGATGAACATGGAAAGGTCGCGCAGGTGCGGGAACCTTTCGCGCTTTTCGATCGAGTCAGCGTTGTAGTCAGCGCACAACTCGGCTTCGCGTGCGTCCTCAGGGTCGGTAGGCAAGAACCCGATCACGTCGGTCATGAACACATACGGTGCGATCTTCCGCTCCGGGTTCTCGTGCAGGAAGTAGTCGATCTCCCAGCACTCGTCGCCCACCCACAGGTCGTAGCTGGTGTCCCGGACAACGTCGTCGAACAGCAGGTAGTTCGCGCAGAAGATCTCATCCATGCGGCGGAACGCGTAGAAGGCAGGCAGGTCGTGGTCCGCAGCCTCAGACTCCCAGTGCGCCGACTCGCAGGCCATCTCGGCGCTCGCCGGGTGAATGATCTCGCCTTTCTCGGCGAGCACGTCGGTGACCGGTGGTTGCGCCCACCAGTGGATCTCCAGGTCCGGCACGCGCCTCCGAACGGCGCGCGCAATGGCCAGGTCACGCTGGATATGGCCGAGGCCGATCGGGGAGGAGATCCACAGCGCCCGACGGCGGCGGCCGTGGCTGGCCTGCCAGGGGATCTGCTTCTGCGGCCTGGGCACCAGCCTGTTGGCGAAGTCGCGGATAGCGTGATTCACCACAACCGGATACCGGACGTGCGGCGCGTGCCCGCCGCCTCCTATCACAAGGAGTTCGGCGCTGGTAAGTTCGGCGATCCGCCGGGCCCGTTCGGGCGGGACGATCTTGTCCTGGTCGCCGCCGATGACCAGGACCGGGCATGTCAGGGCGCGGCAGAGCCGGGTCGCCTCGGCCTCATCAGCGATCTGACGTGGCGCGTCGGCATCACGCAGCATTGTGTCGGCGTCGGTTTGGATGCCCCACTCGACGAGATCGTCGTAGGGCTTGGTCGAGTGTGGCTCGGTGGCGACCTGCGACATGAAGAATTCGACGTATCCCCGCCAGTCCCGCCGCCAGTAGTGCCTGTTTTCCTTCGCCCACCCCTCGGCGGTGTCAACGACGTCGTCGAAGGAGACCTCAGACTGCTTCCACGGATCCGCTGGCGGGATCGGCAAGGTCGGTGCGATCGCGACGATACCGGTCACCCGTTGCGGCTCGGTCGTCGCGAATAGCAAGGCCCAGATGAAGCCCGTGCAGAACCCGGCGAGCACCGCGCGCTCGGTACCGGTCGCGTCGAGTATGGCCCGGATGTCACTGGTAACAACGGCGTCGGCGTAGGCGGCTGGGTCCTTGGGCCGGTCGGACAGGCCGTTGCCGCGCGGGTCAAAAGTGATCACCCGGTAGTGCCTGGCAAGGAACGGCACCTGCATCTTCCAGTGCCTAGAGTCCAAGATCGCCCAGGTGGGTAGCAGCAGAACGGTCTGCTGACCGCTGCCGTGCACCTCGTAGTAGATCCGCGCTCCAGCGTTGACAACGTATCCCGACTCGTCAGGCAGTCGTGCGCGCATCAGTTGCATCCCTTCACCGGGCCGTTGTCACCGGAGTGGGCACCCGGAGGTCACCCGACCACATGGGCCGCCACCATCATGGCCACTACGGCCCGGCCGGGGTCAGTAGGGAAATCCCTAGGTACCCGGCGCTTACCGCCCGGGGGCGAACAGGCGCTGCGCCACGGCCCAGGCTGCCACCTCGGCCCGGCTGCGGACGTCCAGCTTGGACATCAGATGATGCAGGTGGACCTCTGCGGTCTTTTCAGAGATCCCGAGCGCCCCGCCGATCTGCCGGTTGGTCCGGCCAGCGGCAACTAGCGCCGCCACCTGTCGCTCGCGCGGGGTGAGCCGTATCTGCTGCTCGCGGTCAGGATCACTGGGCGCGGCGCCCGACGCGACCGCCAGCGCGAGATCCGCAGCCCGCTGCGTGGACATCGTCCGCCCAGCGTGGATGAGCCGGTCCGCATCCTGAGGCCCCAATGCCCCGACGAGTACCCTCTCCAGTGCCGAGATCCTCGCCTGCTCAGCGTCGGGTGGGCGGGCGGCCAGCCCAGCGCGCAGCGCCGCGGCCGCGCCCGTCAGCCGAGCGGCGGTCTCGTAGCGCGCCTGTTCGCTGGCGACGTAAGCGAGCGCTTCCTGGCACTGGGCAACGCCCCTGGGATCGTTGACGCTGGTATAGATCCGCAGCGCCTCCGCCAGCAGCGGGAGCGCCTCCGCCAGCCGGCCCTGGCTGCTCTGCGTCGTTCCAAGACCCCATGCCGACCATGCCACCGCCCACGGGTAGTCGAGTTCACGGAAGTCCCGCAGGCTCGCCCGGAACAGTTCGGCGGCGGCATCCAGGTCACCGCGATCCCGTGCCAGCAGGCCGAGGTCGTGCCGCGCCCACGCCACACCCTGGGTGTTGCCTCCCTTGCGGAAGCCCGCCTCCGCCCGCTGATGCCACTCAGCAGAGGTATCCCACTCGCCACGGGCCCGGGCAACGTGCCCTAGAAAGGCGCACGCGATGGCCGCCCGGCGCATGTCATCACGACCCTCGCTGCGCTCAAGCGCCTGGAGCAACAGGTCCTGGGCACAGCCTGGGTCCCCCGCTGCCCAGGCAAGTGCTCCGCCCACGATGAGCACGCCGTCCAGCCCGTCCTCGGCGGCGGTGTTGCCATGAGCTGCCGGGTTAGCTGTGCCGATGGCCAGCGGCAGGACCGCGTCCAGCAAGGCCCGGCCATTGCCCGGGTCACCGCGGGTGTAGTGGTACCAGCCGAGCGCGGTGGCCAGCGAAAGTGCCTGGGCGAGCTGCCCTGTGTCCAGGCAGTGATCCAGCGCGGCACGCAGATCCGCCTGGTGCCGACCCACCCGCAGCACCCAGGCCCGTTCTTCTGGCAGGCCGATAGCGGCCTCGAACTGCGCCGCCAGGCCCGCGTAGTGGGCAGCGTGCCTGGCCTGCGCCTCTTCGGCTTCGGCACGGGAGGCCAGCTGTTCCACCGCGAACTCGCGCAGGCTCTCCAGCATGGTGAACTCAGCTGTGTCCTGGTCACCGGGCAGACGCCGGATCAGGCTCTTCTCGAGCAGCGACGCAACGCCGGCCAGCGTCTCAGCAGCTGGCATGCCGCAGACGCTGGCGGCGTCCGCGAGCGACCACCGGCCGGCGAACACCGACAGCTGCCGAAACAGCGCCTGCTCACTGGGATCGAGCAGGTCATAGCTCCAGGCGATGGCGCTGCGTAGCGCCCGCTGGCGAGCCGGCACGTCCCGCGTGCTCCCGGTCAGCACCTCCATCCGACTGCCGAGCCGGGACACCAGCTCTCCGGGCGTCAATACCTTTAGCCGGGCGGCGGCCAGCTCAATCGCCAGCGGCAGGCCCTCGAGCTGGATGCAGGCGCGCACCAGCAACGGAGCGTTGGCCAACGTAAGGCCGAACTCCGGGCTGGTCCGCCGGGCACGGTCCAGCAGCAGCGCAACGGACGGATTCGCCGCCAGGCCGCTGAGGTCCGCGACGTCAGCAGATCCGGGCATTGCCAGCGGCGGAACCAGAAACTCCTGCTCGGCGGACAGCCGGAGCCGTTCCCGGCTGGTGGCGAGCACCCGCAACCGGGGACAGGCAGTGAGCACGCGGCCGACGTCGGGAGCTGCGGCCAGCAGATGCTCGCAGTTGTCCAGGACAACGAGCCGCTCCTCGTTGCCAATGGCCGCGGCCACCTGGCCAATAAGATCCGTGCCGACGGGCGATTCCACGCCCACAGCCTGGGAGAGCTCCACCATCACCAGCGCCGGATCCCGGACCGGCGCCAGATCGACGAACACCGCGGCGCATCCATTGCGCTCGGCATAGGCCGTCGCGCAGGCGACGGCGAGACGGGTCTTGCCGATGCCCGGCGGCCCGGTGAGCGTCACTAGCCGACTGTGGGCAAGGGCGAGCATTCCAGATACAGCTGCCAGCTCCCCGCCCCGGCCGACAAACAGGTCAGCCGGCTGCGGCAGGCCATTGCCCGACGCGCCCCTCGGGTCTCGCATCCGACCGCCCCGCCCCGTCGCTTATTCGTGCAGCCAGGAGGCCATACCCGAGCATACGAAGATCCACCGCCGGTCGCCATCGCTCGCCGGGCACGGGCAGCGCCGCGCCGCCTCACGCATACCCATGTAGGGGGATTCCCCAATACCGCGGTGACAGCCCGCACCCGTACAACAGGTCCATGACTACAACCCGCGACCACGGGATGGCCCGCGCAGTGGCGCGGCCGGAGTGCGTCGGCGCGTTCCTGGAGGGCCTCGCGCTCCAGGATTTCGGCCGGCTCGCCCGTGCGCTCGCTGCCGACGCCCGGCTGCGCGCGCTGTTGCCCGGGGGGCTGCGGGAGTGGTCCGGTGCCGAGGTCATCGCGGACCGGTTCGCGCGCTGGTTTGCCGAGACAAAGGAATTTCAGCTCGTCGATGCCGCTATCAGCACGGTCGAGGGCCGCCTGCAGCTGCGATGGCGGCTGCGGCTGCAGGCGGAGCGGCTGGGCCCCGGCTGGTTCACCGTGGAGCAGCAGGCCTACGCCGACGCCAGCGAGGACGGCCGCATCACGCAGCTCGACCTGCTCTGCACGGGCTACCTGCCCGAGGCCGGCGATGACTGACACGCTCGCCACCTGGGGTGGCTGGGACCCGGCCATCCGCGACGACCCGTTCGGTCACTTCGCGCAGGCCCGGGCCCGCTGCCCGGTGCAGAAGGCACGCCTCGCGGACGGTCACCCCGCCTGGGTCGTGCTTGGCTACGACGCTGCCCGGCAAGCGCTTAGCGACCCCCGCATCTCCAAGGACATGCTCGCCGCCCTGCAAGACAACGGCGATGTCGTTGCCGAAGGCCTGCCCGGGCCGGAGTTCTCCCGGCACATGCTCAACGTCGATCCGCCCGACCACACCCGACTAAGGCGGCTGGTCTCCCGGGCCTTCGCGCCGTCGCGGGTCGCCGCCCTTGAGCCGGCTATCCGGACGATCGCCGACAGCCTGCTCGATGAGCTGAACGCCGCAGGCCCCACCGCCACCGTCGACTTGATCGAGGGGTACGCACATCCGCTGCCGTTCCGGGTGATCGGTGAACTGCTGGGCATCCCCGAAGCAGATCGTGCACAGTTGCATGCCTGGTTTCAGGTTCTGCTGACCGGGTGGGTCGGTGACCCGCCGGCGGAGGCAGTCGAGGCGTCCGACGGGATCGTCGCTTACCTGGCTGAGCTAGCCGCCGCCAAACGCCGCAGCCCCGCCGACGACCTGGTCAGCGTGCTGGTCGCCGCCGAAGACGACTCGCTCACCACCCAAGAGCTGCTGTCGACCCTCTTCCAGCTCATCGTCGCCGGGCACGACACCACGGCCAGCCTCATCGGCAACGGCGTGGTGGCCCTGCTCGACCACCCTGGCCAGCTCCAGGCACTGCTGGCCGATCTCGGGCAGTTGCCAGCAGCGGTCGACGAGCTCATGCGGTTCACCGCACCCGTCCCCCATGCCACGTTCCGGGTAACGGCCGAGCCGGTGACCCTGGCCGGTGTGCGGATACCCGCACACGAACAGGTCCTGGTGTGCTTGGGATCGGCCAACCGCGATCCGGGCCGGTTCCCCGCACCCGACGTCCTCGACATCGGCCGGCGCCAGAACGGGCCGAATCTCGGCTTCGGCCACGGCATTCATTACTGCCTCGGCGCGCCGCTGGCCCGGCTCGAAGCCAGAGTGGCCTTCGAGGCCCTGCTCGGCCGTCACGCCGGCCTGCGGCTCGCCGTCGACCGCCACGCGCTCACCTGGACCCACGGCGATGGCCTTGTCCTGCGCGGCCTCGCCGCCCTTCCCGTCGTTCTCGGGCCCGCCCGAAACCAGCCATGACCAACATCCCATCCAGGAGAAGGAGATACAAATGACCATCACCGATCGCCCCGTCGACAACGGCGTGAACGTCGCCGCCCTGCTCGGTGCACGCGACGCGCTGTCCGCCGCACCCGAAGCTGCCCAGTTCACCTGGCGCGCCAGCTGCACCTGGCGGCACGGCACCCACAGCCACTCCAATGTGTCCGGGTTCACCGGCCTGGGCGGTGAGCAACAGCACCGCAACACGTATGAGTTCGACGTCGATCACCCCGAGTGCTTCGCGTCGGAGGACAACGGCGCCACGCCGGTGGAGTTCGTCCTGGTCGGCCTCGTCGGGTGCCTGACCGCAGGCGTCGCCGCAGTCGCACAGCACAGGGGAATCCAGCTCCGGTCGGTCAACGCCACGATCGAAGGCCAGATGAACATCCTGGGCATCCTGGGCGCCGATCCCGACGTGCGTAACGGCTTCGAGGCCATCACGGTCAGGTTCGCCATCGACGCCGACGCCTCCCGCGACGACATCGAGGCGCTGGTTGCCCAGTCGCAGAAGCGCTCGGCGGTATTCGACGTCGTGACCAACCCGACCAAGGTGCTCGTCGAAGTGGCCTGACCGCCACGATCCGGCCGCGCGTTATGGAGACTGAGGCAGTCGTCATCGGCGCTGGGCATGCCGGCCTGGCAATGAGTCGTCGGCTCACCGAGCGCTCCATCGAACACGTCGTGCTCGAGCGCGGTGAGGTGGCAAATTCTTGGCGCACACAACGCTGGCCTGGCCTGCGGCTGCTTACTCCGAACTGGCAGACCCGCCTGCCAGGATGCGGCTACGCCGGCGACGACCCCGACGGCTTCATGCCCGTGGCAGACGTTGTGGCCGTCCTCAGGCGCTACGCCCGCCACGTCGGTGCGCCGGTGCGTACCGGCGTGACGGTGCGCACTGTGCGCACCGCGTCCCGGGGCTTCGAGGTCCAGGCCAACGACGAGGTGCTTTACGCCCGCGCCGTCGTGTTGGCGACTGGGGCGTGCGCTCTGCCCGCGATCCCTGCGGTCGCTGGCGCCATCCCGCCGTCGATCATGACGCTTAGCCCGCTCACCTATCACGATCCAGGCCAACTCCCCGACGGCGGAGTGCTCGTCGTGGGGGCATCGGCCTCCGGCGTCCAACTTGCCGCTGAGATCCACCGGTCGGGACGCCCGGTGACCCTGGCGGTCGGCGAGCACGTCCGGCTGCCCCGCAGCTATCGCGGCCGCGATGTTTTCTGGTGGCTGGAGGCTACCGGCCTGCTGGCTGAGCGCTACGACCAGATCGACGACCTCATCAGGGCCCGACACCTGCCGTCCCCGCAGTTGTCCGGAACTCCCGAAGCGCCGCTGACCGATCTCAACTCGCTCACAGCGCAAGGGGTACGCATCGTCGGCCGACTTGGCCGCGTCGCCGACGGTGTGGCCCAGTTCTCCGGGTCGCTCGCCAACACCTGCGCCCTCGCCGACCTGAAAATGAACCGGTTCCTGAACCGGGTTGACGACTGGGCCGACACCTCGGGTCACGGCGATGAGCTTCCGCCGGCGCACCGCTTCGCACCGACGCGCGTCGATCCCGACACTCCGCTGGAACTGGACTTGACCACGGGGGAGATCACCACAGTGCTGTGGGCGACCGGTTTCCGGCCCGACTACTCCTGGCTCGCCGTTCCCATCCGTGACCGCGTCGGTCACATCCGCCACGACGGCGGCGTGGTCACCGACGCCCCCGGGCTCTACGTCCTGGGCCTGCCGGTGCTCCGCACCCGCGCCTCCACGTACATCCACGGCGCAGCCGACGATTCCGACGCCCTGGCCGCCCACCTGCATTCCTTCCTCTGCAGCCGACGTCGATGAGAACCCGCCGCGGGTGCCACCGTCATCGGGATAGCGCAGCCACAGAGGCGGGAACGCGTGATCTGACCGGCCGTTCTGGACGCCGGGATCGCGTAGCGCCGCGATCAGCGGCTCAGCCGCGGAAAGCATCGCACCGCTGAGGATCAGGTCGAAGTCCTCCCAGACGGATGGGATGAAGTCCAGGTCCAAGGCAGCGGCTGCCGCCCGCACACCGAGCCCGGTAGCTGTCCCGGTGGTTGTCAGACCTTCCCGACGATCGTCGGGAAGTAGCTGCTGTCAGCAGCAAAGTACGTGCCTACGGCATAGCACTCCGTCGAAGAAGCACACGACACCGAGGTGAACGCGGAACTCTGCTCTGTCGACCCCACCACGGCTTTGCCGACCTTACCGCTGGTGATCACAACGTAGGCCGCCTCCGTGGTCTGATTGCTACCGGTGCCTTTGAGGATCTCGCCAACGGCCACGCATTGAGTGCTGCTGTAGCAGGCGAGGCCCAGCGACAGACTCCCCGTATCCGCAAACGGGAGCCTGAGCGTCTTGCCTGGAGCACCGGTCTTCGGATTCAGCGAAACAACTTCGGGCACCGTGGTAGCGCCGTCGGAGATGCCGGCGGTGTAGCACAGCTTGTCCGAGTAGCAGCTGGCGTAGAAGGGCAGGTAGTTCGTCGCGTAGGAGTGCGATTCTCCGAACTTGCCGTTCACTAGCAGCACCGACTGGAACTCCGTCTTCCTCGTCTCCCGGCCGACCACGCAGGTGCTGGATGACTCGCAAGCGATAGGCCCGTAGGCGTAGTAGCTCTTGTCGATCGTCTCGGAGAGAATCTTTCCGGCCGGGGAAACCTTCGCCAGCAGCGCCCACGTGGGGAGCTGGATGCCTGGAGCTGCGCTATTCCCGACCGCGTAGCAGTACGTTGAGCTCGGGCACGTAATGCCGAACACGTCGTACTGATCGCTGGTGGGGAGCTTGGCGGTCACCTTGGCCGCGCCGGTCTTCGTGCTGATCGCGGTGATCTCCGATATCTGGTCATTGTCCCCGCCGTACGCCGTCGAAAGGCACGTCGTCTGGTTGGGACAAGCGACGGTACCACCGTAGATACCAGCCAAAGTGCCTGAGCCCAGCTTGACCGCTCCGGTGACAGGATTGAGGAGCGCTGTCTTGCCCGCAGCGTGGTCGGCGTCTACACCGACCACGACGCACGTCGTGGAGGCGCACCCGACGGATCCCGCCTGGATGCCGGTGACGTTCGTCGTAGCTTTCAGCGTCACGCTGGCATGAGCAGCCGTGGTCGCCAGCGCGACAACTGCTATCGCGCCAGTGATAGCAAGCAGCTTCGTTCTCAACAAGACGGTTCCCTCCCGTTGGCATCGTCCCGGCGAAATGTTCGCTGCGTTCTCGACGCGTCATTCAGGCCAGCGGGTTACAAGCCAGCACGATGTGGAATTGGCGGCGGGGATGCACACCAACGGGGTGGCCCGGTCGTCGATGTGCCATAGCGCCGCCCTGGAGTTTGTAGACTGGCGCGGTCCGAAGCCGGTCTACGAGAGCGTCCGAGCCGTCGTCTCCCACGTCACCTCTAGGTGACCGGCTTGCCCGTCCTCGGCGAAGGTGGCGGTCAGCGTTGACGAGGCAGAGGCGTCACTGGCCGTCCAGGTCGTCGAAGGCGAGGACGCCAGCCTAACGTGCGTAGCGGCGGGAGCAGCCGCCATGATCGACCAGCGCGTGCCGTTCCACCGCTCGGCCAGTGGCACGCTCGTCCCACCGTCTACCTGTGAGGTGCTCGCGTCACGACCGACCGCTACGCAGCCGTCGGCCGACCAACAGGAGACACCTTCGAGGAAGCTCGAAGCCGCGCTCGCCGGGTTGCGACTAGGCAGTATTGTCCACTTCCGCTTCTGCCCGTTCCAAGCCTCGGCAAGGGTTACGTAGGCGGCTTCGGCGTCGTTGGTGTCGTAGCTGCCGACGGTGAGGCAAGCGTCCGCCGAGTGGCACGAGACACCTCCGAGGCTGCTGGAGTCCAGCCGGGTGGCGATCGGCACGCTCCGCCATCTGGTGCCGTTCCACTGCTCCGACTCGGTATAGAAGCCGCCGGTACCCAATCCGTTGTCGCCAACGGCCATGCAGGCCTTCGCCGAGGTGCAGGAGACACCGGAAAGAAGGCTGTCCGAAGGGGGCACCGGCGTGATCTTCCAGGAGGCCCCGCCGTGCCACACCTCGGCGAGAGGAGCTCCGGTGGCGACGCGGTACTCATCTTCAGTTGCCCAGTAGCCGACGGCCAGGCAATCGTGGGCCGGGTGGCACGACACGCCGTAGAGGGTGTCCGCGACGGCGCCCTTAGGTTTCGGTATGGTCGTCACCTTCCAGGTGTTGCCGTTCCACATCTCAGCGAGGGCCTTGCCGTCGTAGGCGAATCGGCCCGAATAGCCGACAGCGACGCAGGTCTTCGCCGTACACGACGTGCCCAGCAGGCTCCCGGAAGTAGCGTGCTTCGGCAGTACGGCGATCCTGATCTTCCAGGCCTTGCCATTCCAGGTCTCGGCCAGCGGGCTGGTGTCGCCGGACTTCTGCTGCGCCTTACTCGCGTCACTGCCGACCGCCAGGCATGCGTTCGGTCCACTGCACGACAGCCCGGACAGGCTACCGGAGGCAGCGCCCTTCGGTATCGGAGTGGCCATCAGCGCCCAGGTCGTGCCGTCCCAGATCTCAGCCAGCGGCGTGATCCCCGAACCGTTGTCCCGATAGCCCACCGCGAGGCAACGGCGCGCCGACGTACACGACACCGTCGTCAAGGCACCCAGCATCGGAGCGCTCGACGCCGCGGCGAGGGTTTCTCCTGGCGATCCCGGCGCGGTGTGGTGGCCACCTCCGAGCGCTAGCAGGCCTGCCAGGATCGGCACGCAGACAAGAACCTCGCCCGCATGCCAGCTGCCACCAATCCGACCGTGCCTGCGCATGGTTCGCTCCCCACCACCTGCGTGAGGGAGCGGACCTCGCGCCGAAACATTTGACCGGATGCCCGGTATCCCGTCAGACTGCCTGCCGAAGCTTCCGCCGGGTGGGCCCGCCTGAGCAGCTGCGGGCTGCCGAAGAAGAGCCCTTGTGGTGGAGAGTAACGGCAGAGTACAAGGCGGTAAAGGCGGCGGCATCGGCTACCTTGCGTGGCGGTGCACCCAGTCCGGCCCGCGCTGCCGTTGTCGCACGCCGACCCTGGCGCAGCGCTACGGCCGGATGTACCTGGCGGGGCCGCACGGCAGGAGCTGTTCACGGCCGCGCAGGTCCCGCTGGCTCCGACCTTAGAAAGGCCTGGGCCGGTACAGATCGGCACCGGCTGGATGGTCGGCGAGTTCGACTGGAACAAGGGCGTGTCCCCGACCGTGCTGTTCGCCGAGTACACGGGCGAAGAAGGCCGCTCCCGTGACTTCTCGTCGTCCCGGCACAGGCACTACGGCCCGCCGGGAATGGATATGGCCGTCGTCGGCAGGGCCACCGAGCGGATCGGCACCGGCTACCTCGTGCTAGGGAACCCGGCGAGCTGTGGCTCTAGTGGGAGACGATCGGTACAACCGTTCGGGACCTAGTGGGCACGTCCGCGCGCTACCAACCTGAGCGGGCAGGAACAGCCGACAATCCCGACCGGCAGAATCTGCTGGCAGATGAGCGCGGCCGATGAGCTACGACGATGCGCTCAGCATCATCACAGGTCAGTGGCGGTGGAGGTGGGATTTGAACCCACGGATGGGTTGCCCCATCACACGCTTTCGAGGCGTGCGCCCTCGGCCACTAGGCGACTCCACCGCAGGAGAGCCTACCCGAGCAAGACCGGGCTGCGACCTGCGGCCGCTCGAGCCGTCGGGCGAGTTGTCCCGATCGCGCCCAGGCACCCGGCTTAGCGCCGCTCCTCGAAGAACTTCCTGAGCAGATCGGCGCACTCGTCGGCGAGCACGCCGCTGACCACCTCGACCGGCTCGCCCAGCCGGGCATCGTGCAGCACGTCCCAGACCGAGCCCGCCGCGCCGGCCCTGGGGTCGTGAGCGCCGTAGACCAGCCTGGACAGGCGGCCCGCTAGCAACGCACCCGCGCACATCGTGCACGGCTCGAGGGTCACGACCAGCGTGCAGCCGGTCAGCCGCCAGCTGCCGATTGCCCGGCCTGCCGCGCGTATCGCGATGAGCTCGGCATGCGCAGTGGGATCGCCGTCGGCCTCACGCTGGTTCCGGCCGCGGCCGACGACGTCGCCGGACGGGGCCAGGACGACCGCGCCGACCGGCACGTCTGCGCCCGCCGCCGCGGCCTCAGCCAGGGCCTGCCGCATCGCCGGCTCGAAGCTGGCCAGGTACCCGGTCACGGCGGCGCTTGCCTCACCTGCCGAGCGCCGCGTCCAGGGCGCGCTCGAGCGCTGGGCCGAAGCCCATCCTGGTAGCGAGCCGCGCTAGCGCCTCGTCGGGGTACAGGTCAAGATCCCCGGCCAGCGCGCCGAGGTCCATCTCGTCGACACCGAGGTCAGCGAAGATAGACATGTCCCCAACCGGTAGCACCTGATCGAGGTCCTCGTCCTCCGGAACGGGTATATCCAGGTAGCCAAGCACCTGCCGGGCCAGCGGCCAGTCGACGGACGCCGTGACGTCGGACAGGAATACCGAAGCATTACCTGCGAGTATGCGAAGAGCCAGGAAGAAATCATCGCCGACAGCCGCCAAGCCGATTGTTCCGCCAATGCTGGGCTGCTGACGCAATGCCAGCATCAGCCCGTCGAGGTTCTCCGTCAGGGACGGCGGCAAGACCTCGGCCTCCCAGATGTCGTCTTCGCGATAGACGACGACCGCGAAGTCGCTCACGCTCAGCTCGGACATTGGCACTCCACTGGGCCAGGTTTAGAAGGCAAATGGTGTCAGACTCTCCGGATCCATGCGCGAGGAACTGCACGGCTGCGTTGCGTGACCGCATGATGACCTTGTTCGTCAGCCGATCTACGGCTGGCCCGCGTGCCGGCGCGCTCGTACCCACCTGATCCCGTATGGTTGCTGGGGTTAGTGGTCATTGGTTGGCAAAAGGCGCTGAGCTATGCTGAGACCACTGGCACGCGATATTTCAAACTTCTCATACGCGGTAACGACCTGCTGCGACCGCGCCTAGGAGGTGATCACGTGTTGCGGAAGGTCATCACATGGGCAATAGTCGTTTTCGTCGTGTACTACTTGGCCACAGACCCGCACGGTGCTGCAACTGTCCTCCACCACGCGTATAACGGCTTGAAGTCGGCTGGCCACTCCATGACGAAGTTCGTCAACAGCCTGTGAACAATGCAACAGCCCAGTTCACAGACCCGTGCGCCGGTCGCGATCAACAAGTACCTGTTGCCGCGAGAGATTCAAGTGGCGACGGTCCGACAGCACCCTGCTGTGCTGATGCCCGCGAGCGCTCAGGCGCTAGGCGGCTTGCTCGTTGCTGGCCTGCTAACCACCACAGTCGTGCACGGGCTGCTGGCGGTCATCATCTGGGTTGCCTGGGGCATTCTCCTGATCCGGTTGATCTGGAAGGTGCTGCTCTGGGCGGTTGACTACTTTGTAGTAACAACCGAGCGACTCCTGCTGACTACCGGATTCCTCACCCGCAAGGTCAACATGATGCCGCTGTCGAAGGTCACCGACATGAGCTTCCAGCGATCCTTCGCAGGGCGGCTTCTCGGCTACGGCGAGTTCATTGTCGAATCGGCAGGCCAAGATCAGGCACTGCGTCACGTGACGTATATTCCTTATCCCGAGCAACTTTATCTGCTGATATGTGGCATGCTCTTTCCCAACAGCGCGGCAGACGCTGATGACGCCGGGGAGTTGCCTCCCATGGACGAGCTCTAGCTCAGCGCGCTGGTCCCTTCCCCGGGGTTCGTGCGGCCGGACGACGCCGCTATCGCGTCCGGCCGCACGAGCTTGTCCGGCCACGTCAGCTCGAACCACGCAGTCACCGAGCGGAGGTAGCCGGCAGGCATCCGCAATCCCTCCGCTTCCCCCGGGCTGAACATGCCCACCCGCCTGTGCTCCGCGCTGACGACCGGATCCGCCGTGCTGGATGTCCGGCATCCGTAGGTCAGGATCAGCACATCGGCGTCGTCACCGATGTGGTACTGCCAGGCGTCGAGAATGGGCCCAGGGATGACATGCCAGCCAACCTCTTCGAGGATCTCCCTGGTCACGCACTCCGCCGGATCCTCCCCCAGTTCCAGCTTGCCACCAGGCAATTCCCACTCGTCGCGCTCGTTCAGGAGCAGGAGGACCTTGCCGTCGCGTATCACGACGCCCTTGACGGAGACGGGGTACAGCTGCGTCACGACGCTGCCGCGGTGAACGCGGACGCGCACTGGGAGCACAGCGGGACATCGACGTCGACGAACCTGCGCGTGGTGACCGCGGTTTCCCGGTTACAGACGTCGGGCTGGGCCGGGTGCACGGCCTGGCACAGGCAGTGGCACTGCCGCTGGCGGCCATCGGCAGTGAGCCGCGGGGCCTCGATCGCGGCAAGGACCACGGGATCCTGGAGCAGCCGCTCCACGACTGGGCCGATCTCGTCCCAGACTGCGGCAGGGTTCATTTGCTGCCAGACAGCCGCGCTCCACTTGCCGGCGTCCTGTACCCGGTTCCGGCACCATTTCAGCAGCTGGTCTGGTCCGAAAGCTGCTTCTTCCTCGTCGTAATCCGGCATTTAACGACTCCGCCTCGTGTCCGAGTCCGCCGCCGGTATGGCCGCCGCCTGCCAGCGCGCACCAGCCATAAGCCGAGGGTAACGCCTAAGTCCCGAATGGCCGCACAGTACATAGCCCGGACGCCCACGCCCGAGCCGACGGGTCCTATGACGAGTGACGGCGGCCAGCCGCAAGGGCTGGAGATCCTGGAGCGCAAAGATGCGCATCGACCAGGTCATCGAGCAGGTCAATAGGGCTAAGCTGCTGCCGTTGCATCGGTCGTCTGGCTAACTGGACGCCCCCGCAGCCTACGCGGTGCCTGCGGTCGCAGACGCGCTCACAGTCGTTCTTGGCCTCTCCGTCCGCGAGATAGCTCACGGCATCTGCCAGCCGTCGCCTGCCCTCTCGTCGGCCGGACCTTCCGAGTCCTGTTAACCCTCCGCCTGGCTAGGCACCTCATGCACGCTTCTCAGTCCGATGGCATTACCCCGAGCCCCGAGTTTGACCAGGTCCCGCACGTCACGATGCCAGCGCGCATCCGCAGCCGCTTCTCCTGGCCGCTTGTGGCCGTCCTCGCCCTGCAGGCTGCCGTCTCTTGCAGCTTGATTTGGTCAAACACGCCATACGGCGATGAGGCACTGTACCTTTGGGCTGGCCGCCTCGAGCTACGCCACTGGTTTCTGGGCGCGACTATGCCTCCTGCGGCGGTTACTAATTACTTCTCCGATTTCACGCGCTTCTTCTCTGGCGCGCCCATGATCTATCCGCCGTTGGGCGCTGCGGCAAGCATTATCGGTGGCCTGGCTGGTGCTCGTATTCTGTCCCTAGTTTTCATGCTGATCGCTTCTGTTCTCCTTTACAGATCCACTCTCATGCTCTATGGCCAGACGGCCGCCTTGGTCGCAACAGTCTTGTGGTCGCTAAGTGAGTCAGCGCTGAAACTCGGGGCGTTCGCCACCTTTGACCCGCTAGCCAATTTGCTGCTATGTATTGCTGCCTATGCGCTAGTCAAGTCGGTAGCTAGCCGCAGGCGTGCAGGACTGATAGCCCTCGCCGCGGTCGCTCTTGCTCTTGGAGTAATAACAGCCTACTCATACGTTACCTACCTGCCTCTGGTCGTCTGCCTGGCCGCTGCGATGTGGGGTCAGAAGGTCGGCTGGCGCTTTGCCATTGGTGCGGCGTCCTCATTGGCTGGGGCTACCGCTGTCCTTCTGCTTGGCCTTGCGACAGCACTACACCTGTGGCCCGGGATCTCCTACGTCCTCTCGTATCGCGGTGCGAGGTCGGCCGGCTACGCGCTCCTCCTGAGGAACGTGTGGGGCTGGGAGTTTCTGATCGCCGTACCAGCGCTGGCCGCATGCCTGCTGGCCTGCCGCAAGGGTCGACGCGAAGAACTTCCGCTCCTTGTGATCCTTGCCGTTGCCGTGGTCATCGTTCCTGTGGCGCAGGCTCGGATTCGGACGATCGCAGGAATCGACAAGCACATAGCGTTCGGACTCTGGCTCGGTGCGATAGCTGCTGGAATGGCTATAGCGGAGATGTTCCCCAGAATCAGGAGCCACGCGATTGCTTACAGCGCGCTGGCAATAATCCCGCTGGTAAGTGGCTGGGGGCAGGCATGGGAAGCTCTCCATATCTGGCCCTCCGCCAGTGGAGTTGTCTCAAGCTTGCAGAATATTGCTGGCAAGACGAGCGGAAACTTCATGGTTGCTGCTAACGAAGTGGGTCCGGCCGGCGGTGATCGCCAGATCTTGGAGTTCTATATCAAGCAAGGCAATCAGTGGGATCGCTGGTACACGCCAGACCTGGACCCGGTGTTCACGGCACGATCGGACTGGGAGAAATATTACGCTGCCGAGCTGAACGGAGAACATATTCGTGTAGTCGTGCTGTTTTATGAAGGAGCGAATAGCCCGACGATTCACGGCAGCCCGGCCGTGCGGAAGGCGGAGCTTCTCAAACTCTCTTCTATTCGTTCAGCCGGTCTCCATTTTCTCATCGAGGCCATCGAGAGTGACCGGCTCCTGCGCGTCCATGCTATTGGTCCGTACACTGTGAGCGGCGAACGAGGCTTCTGGGCGATCTGGAGCGCCCGGTAAGGGCGTGGCATGGCGCCGATGTGCCGCAATCCGCACGCATACACCGGTTGAAATCAAGAAATCGCGGCGACCATCTGGCTGCCCGACCTAGGCACTGGTCGCAGCGCCTAAGTGCAACGCTGCGCCCTGCAGCGCAGCCGGCTCCTCTACCCCGGCTGCGGGGGGAGAAGCCTGTCACCCGCGGAGGCTCGGGGATTTGAACCCCGGAAGGGCGCGAACCCTAACCGCATTAGCAGTGCGGCGCCATAGACCGGACTAGGCGAAGCCTCCAGGCGGCCCGGAATCGAGCCGGCCCCTAGGGTACCGGTACTGCCCGACGGGGAGCAAAGCACGCCGGCTCCGGGACGGGCAGACCCGATTTCAGCTGGCGCTGACCACCTCGTAGTCCCCGCGAGCGTAGGCCTCTCGCATTCTGGTCTTGGCGAATTTGCCCACGCTCGTCTTGGGTACCTCGGCGATGAACGCCCACCTTTCGGGCAGTTGCCAGCGCGGCACCCGCTCGGCCAGGAAGGCGCGCAGGTCGGCCGCCGAGACTGTCGCATCGGGAGCCAGCACGACGGCCGCCAGCGGCCGCTCGCCCCACCTCTCGTCCGCGACACCGATGACTGCGGCCTCGACGACCTCGGGATGCGCCATCAGGATGTTCTCCAGTTCCATGGAGGAGATCCACTCGCCACCTGACTTGATGACGTCCTTGGCCCTATCGGTCAGCGTCACGAAACCGAGCGGGTCGATAGTGCCGACGTCGCCGGTCCGCAGCCAGCCGTCCCGGAACTTGGCCGGATCGTCGTCCTTGTAGTAGGCACCGGTGACCCAGGGCCCCCGGACCTCGATCTCGCCGACGGCCTCGCCGTCGCACGGCAACTCGACGCCACCCTCGCCGATCAGCCGGTGCTCCACCTGGCACATCAGCCTGCCCGCAGTGTCGCGGTACCGCCACGCTTCCTCTTCCGGCAGCCCCGCCGGCGGGTACGCCACGCTGCCGAGCGGCGAGGTCTCCGTCATCCCCCAGGCCTGCAGGATGAACAC
>JASHTT010000264.1 GCA_030040415.1 Streptosporangiaceae bacterium
CCCGCTTGCGGCATTCGGCGACGACATCGCGGAACTGCTCGACCGGCTGGACTTGGCGTCTGCCGCCGTGGTCGGGCATTCGCTGGGCGGCTACGCTGCCGCAGCCATCGCCCAGCGGCAGCCTGCGCGGGTCACCCGCCTGGTTCTGGAGGAGCCAGGGATTCCGCCTCGCGTTCCCGGGCAGCGGCATGGCCTGTCCGGCCCGCGGTTCGCGCTCTCGGCACTGGCGGGTCTCGTCGTCCGACGCGGCTTCGACCGCAAGGCGGTCACCTCGGCGGTCAGCCAGCTGCGGGCGCCCGATCCAGCCTGGTGGGAAGGACTCGCGTCGATCACCGCGCCGACCCTGCTGATTTCCGGTGGTCCAGCCAGTCACATACCGGCCCAGCTGCTGGCCGAGGTCGCCGGGCGCATCCCGCAAAGCCAGCTCGTCACCATCCCCGCAGGGCACCGGGTACACAGCCGCAGCCCGGACGCCTACCTCGCCGCCGTGGTCCCCTTTCTCGTGGACGAAGGCGCCAGCTGACATGCTCTGCGGCGCTGGCTGTCTCGCGTTACTCCCCGACCGGGAGGGCGATATCGCAGGAGTCGGCTACGGCACGACCTTGTCGCTGACCATCCCGAGCGGCTCGCGAGCTGACCGGGATTCTGTTCGCCGGTGGCATTGCCGGACCCCTGTTGCCGTGCGCCCTGCCGACTTAATCTGATCCGCAACTCGAGTACAGAGGAGCGGAAATGAGAATCGAATGGGGATCGGCATCCGGTAATGGCGAGAAGTCGGCGCCGGGCGGGCGCCGGCCGTCGCGGCGCGGGCTGATGGCTGGTGGCTGCCTGGCGGCATTGGCCGTCTTGCTGGCGTGGGCAGTCCCGGCGCTGGCCGGCAGCAGCACCGTGACCTACTACGCGTGCGTCACCAGCAAGACCGGGTCGATCAAGGTCGTATCGAATACGGCCAAATGCGCGACTGGCGAGCACAAGATCTCATGGAACAACGTCGGGCCCGCAGGCCCGAAAGGCCCGCGCGGTGCTCAGGGCCCGGCCGGCGTGGTGGCGGGTTATCAGAGTTCGGTGGATAACGACACCACCCTCAGCTCGACCGAATTCACCGCCATCAGCTCGCTTACGCTGCCGGCAGGGCACTTCCTCGTCAACGCCTCGATCTCGATTTCTCCCGACGCGCCCGACGTTATTACGTGTGAAGTCTTCGACAGCAAGGGCACCGTCATGGACGGGCAATCCGTTTCGGCGCCCGTCAGCAGCGACGCTTTCGTGGGCCTCACCGGCCTCACTGCCAACGGCGGCAATGAGACGGTGGCATGCGAGGACACCGCCTCTGCCGACGTCGGCTACGCCGTCTCCGTGACGGCAATCCGGGTCAATTCGGTCGCCTTTCCCGGCGTCATGAAACAGTTGCCGCACCGAGTCGGGTCTCGCTGAGACAGACCTTGAGCAGTACGCCATCCGCCCCCGTTCCCTTTCCTGCCGTAGTGAAGGGAACGGGGGCGCAGGCGCGAACGGATCCGTCCGCCTGCGTCCGCATCGCTGCGGCACAGGTCCTAGCTCGTCGCCGAGGCCGCCTCGAGGATCACGCTGGCGACCGCACCGGGGTCGGAGATCAGTGACAGGTGACCGGCGTCCACGTCGGTGATCCGGGCGCCGGCTCGGTGCGCCATGAAGGTCAGCAGCGCGGGCGGGATGACCTTGTCGGCGGTACCGATCACGGCCCACGACGGGATCGTCTTCCAGGCCGGCGTGCCAGACACTTCCGTCGCGGCGGCAGCGGCCAGCGGCCGCTGAGTCGCGGCCAGCACGGCCGCCTCGGCGGCGGACAGGCCACTGGCGAAGCAGCCGGCGAACTTGTCCGGCTGCAGGTACAGATCGACGTCGCCCTTCGGCGCGCCGGGGAACGGAACAGGGTCGAAGACGTCCGCTGGGTTCCCGCCGATGCACGAGGTCGCGCCCTGCGGACGGGCCAGCAGCGAGCTGATCGACTCACCCTTGGCCGGGATAAAGGCGTCGACGTACACCAGTGCTTTGACCTCGGGATCGCCGACGGCCGCGTCGGTGATAACCGCACCGCCGTAGGAGTGGCCGACCAGCACGATCGGCTTCCCGGCCAGCGCAGCGTTCTCGGTGAGGAAATCGTGCAGGTAGGCGGAGTCCGAGGTCAGGCCACGCAGCGGATTCGGCGGCGCGTAAACGGTAAAGCCGTCCCGGGTCAGGATGCGGATCACGCCGTCCCAGCTGGACGCGTCGGCCCAGGCGCCATGTTCCAGGACGATGACCGGCTTCGCCTTCCCGGCCCAGCTGAACCCGCGCGCGTCCGCTGCCCGAGCCGGCCCGACAGTGACGGCGGCCGCCAGCAGGCCGGCCAGGGCCAGCATGACGGCGACGATCGCGAGGCGGAGCCGGCCTCCGCGTGCTGTGGTGGTGGCGTTCATCTCGTGCGTCCTTTCAGAGTCGTGGTGCAGCAAGACGCTCTGCAGCATCGCCATTCGGCGTGCACCGTCGCTTGCGTCATGCGACTGCATCTGCGGTCGTCGGGCCCGCATTGCGAGGCCGCCCTGCCGGTGGTCTGCGCCCGGCTCAGTCACCTGACTGAAGCGGGCGGAAGCGGCCCGCTCCTAGCGTCGGAGAGACACGGGCTCGCATTGCACGGGAGGAATGCCATGGACATCGACCTGGCTGGGCGAACCGCCGTGGTCACCGGGGGCAGCAAGGGGATCGGGCTGGCGGTGGTGCGCAATCTGGCCGGCAGCGGCGCGCGGGTGATCGCCGGCGCCAACAACCCGTCCCCGGAGATCGAGGCGCTCGCCCGCGACGGGCAGGTGACCTTCGTCGAGACCGACTTGGCCGACCCCGACGGCCCGGCGCGGCTTGTTGCCGCCGCTGGAGACCGCGTTCATATCCTCGTCAACAACGTCGGCAGCGCACGGGCGAGGCCTGGCGGCTTCCTGTCGATCACCGACGACGACTGGGCCGCGAGCTTGACCCTGAACCTGATGGCCGCGGTCCGCGCTACCCGGGCCGCGCTGCCTGGGATGCTGGCCGCGGGCGCTGGCGTGGTCGTCATGACCTGCTCGGTCAACGCCCGCCTGCCCGACCCGGCGGTGCTCGACTACAGCGCCGCGAAGGCAGGCCTGGCCGGCTTCGCCAAGGCGCTGTCCAAGGAAGTCGGGCCGCGCGGCATCCGCGTCAACACTGTCAGCCCTGGCCCGGTCGCCACGGATCTGTGGCTCGGAAGCGACGGCGTCGCCGCGACCGTCAGCCACGCTACCGGCGCGAAGGCCAGCGACGTCCAGAGCCAGGCAGCGGCGCAGTCCGTCACCGGCCGGTTCAGCCAGCCGGCCGAGGTTGCTGACCTGATTCTCTACCTGGTCAGTGACCAAGCAGCCAACATCACCGGATCCGACTTCACCATCGATGGCGGCCTTATCCCGACTTGGTAATTGTCGCTGCGCGAAGCCGCCTATGCGGCACCGGCCGGAACCTGGCGGGCGCGGATCATCGGCCCCTGGTGATTCACTGAACTGGTGAGTCGCGACCTAGTCGGCAGGGAGACAGAACTCGCGATCCTGACGGAAACGGTCGACCGGATCGGCGACACGGGCGGATCGGTGCTGGTTCTCGGCGAGCCCGGGGCCGGCAAGTCAGCGCTTCTGGCGGCAACAGCAGAGCACGGCCGCATGGCTGGGCTGCTAGTCCTCACGGCCACGGGCGTTGAATCTGAGGCGCAGATGCCGTACGCCGGCCTGCACCAGCTCCTGCTGCCGGTGCTTGGCTCCGTGACTGAGCTTCCGCGCGTTCAGCGTCTCGCGATCGGGGCAGTGCTGGGTTCGGAATCGGCGGCACCGCCGGAACGATTCATGATCGCATTGGCCGCGCTTAACCTGATCGCTGGCGCAGCCGCCAGCCAGCCGGTCCTCCTCGTCGTGGATGACGTGCAGTGGCTCGACCGGCCGACGCAAGATGTGCTCGCGTTCGTCGCCCGCAGGATCAGTGCTGATCCGATCGTCATCGCGGCAGCTGCCCGGACCGGCCTCGACGCACCGCTAACCCGCGTCGGCCTGACCGAACTGCACGTCGGCGAGCTTGACGAGGACAGCGCCCGGCGTCTGCTGGCGGCTTGTGCGGGCGACCTGGACGGTGCTTATCAGGAGCGCATCCTGACCGAGGCGCGGGGCAACCCGCTTGCCTTGATCGAGCTGCCCGCGGCGCTCCGGACGGCGGTCGCGGACGGACTGGACCTGCCGTGGTCTGCCCTGCCGCTGACCGCGCGGCTGGAGCGCGCCTTCGCGGCCCGTCTGCCCGACCTTCCGCAGCCAGCCAGGGATGCCCTGCTCATCGCCGCCGTCGACGCTGCCGACGACTTGCGGGAGATCCTTGCTGGCACATCCCTTCTTCGCGGCAGCCAGCTCAGTGCCGCGGCCCTCGAGCCTGCTGCCGCGATCGGCCTCGTTCGTTTCGACGAACGGCACGTGCGGTTCCGCCACCCGCTCGTGCGTTCCGCGGTCATTGCCGCGGAGACGCCCGCTCGTCGTCAGGCCGCAAACCTCGCGCTGGCCGAGGTAATGGCCGACGATCCATACCGTCGGATCCGGCACCGGGCACAGGCGATTACCGGGCCCGACGATGACGTGGCAGACGAGCTGGAAGCCAGCCACGTGACGTCTCTGCAGCGCGGCTCGGTGACCGAAGCCATCTGGGCCCTGGAGCGAGCTGCGGAGATGACCGCCGACCTGCCGGTCCGTGGCAGGAGACTGCTCCTCGCCGCCGAGCACGCGTTCGGCTTGGGCCGGGCAGATCTTGTCGACAGGCTTCTCGGCCGGGCTGCCCTCGTCCCGCTGTCCGTGCTCGACCTGGCCCGGATGGAGTGGCTGCGCGAGATCTTCCACGACGGCGTGCCCGGCGACCCCGCCAGGGTGCTCGAGCTGTGCGATGCGGCCAGCCGGGCCACGAATGAGGGCGACACTGACCTTGCCCTGAATCTCCTCCTTGGCGCTGCTCTGCGCTGCTGGTGGTCCGACACTGGGCCGCACGCACGCACGAGCGTGGTGAGGACCGCGGAGAAGACCGCCGGGGGCCCGGACGACCCCCGATACCTGGCCGTTCTCGCCGTGGCCGATCCGCTGCGGCAGGGCAGCCGCGTCATACAGGGGCTGAACGCCGTGGTGCTGGAAGGTGTTGCCGACGCGGCACAGCTGTGGCTGCTCGGCATGGCAGCCCACGCAGTTGGCGAACCGGAGCGTGCGGCCGACTCCCTTGCCCGAGCCGAGTCGAAGCTGCGCGAAGACGGCCGGCTTGGCTTGCTCTCCCAGGTCCTCACCTTGCAGGTGCTTGACCTGGTCGAACTGGGTGACTGGGCCAGAGCCGACGCTGCCCTGCAGGAGGGCCGTCACCTGGCGCTTGAGACCGGCCAGTCAATCTGGGGCATTGGAACTCAGACACTGGCAGCCATCATGGCGGCACTGCATGGTGACAACGACAGCGCTCAGTCGCTGGCCGCCGCGGCAGAGCACTCAGCGAACGGCCGCCGGCTCAATGACCTGCTCTGTTGCGTTCAGCTCGCCAGGGGCATCGGGCTGACCGCGGCCGGCGAATACGGCGCCGGCTACGCAGAGCTGCGGCGCATGTTCGACCCGGACGACGCCGCCTTCCACGCAACCGAGCGCTTCCACGGCGTGACGTTCCTGGCCGAAAGCGCGCTGCATGCCGGGAGGGCCGCCGACGGACGACAGGTCATCAGCGCGCTGGAGGACGATGCCAAGGCGACGACGTCGGCAACCCTGCACCGGCACATGTCCTACGCACGCGCGGTGCTCGCGCCGGACGAAGAGGCCGATGACCTCTACAGGCAGGCACTGCAGGGCGATCTCGTCCGGTGGCCATGGCTGCGCGCGAGGATCGAGCTGGCCTACGGCAGCTGGCTCCGCCGCAGGCGGCAAGTGACTCAGTCGCGCACCTACCTGCGCTCTGCCCGCGCCACACTCGAGCTCATCGGCGCCGCCAGCTGGGCCGAGCGAGCACGTGCGGAGCTTCGTGCGGCCGGCGAGCACGCCGTCTCAGCAGCGCCCGCGGCACTCGACGTGCTGTCCACCCAGGAACTGCAGATCGCAAGGCTCGCCGCACAGGGCCTTTCCAACAGGGAAATCGGAGAGCGGCTGTACCTCTCCCCGCGAACCGTCGGCTCCCATTTGTACAGGATATTCCCTAAATTGGATATAACATCCCGGACCGAGCTCGTCGCACGCGTGGAAGACCTGCGACGGCCCTGACACCTACTGCCGGTCAGTCACATGACCGAAGTCACGGCGTCGCACCAGTGCCTACGGTAACGGCATGACAGCTGGGATCACCCTCACTGACCACGCCGGAGTCCGGCTGAAGCACGGCAAGCCCAAGGTCAATGGCGTGGAGATCCATTACGCCATGGGCGGCGCCGGCGAGCCGGTGTTCCTGCTACACGGCGTGCCGAAGACCATGTCGTACTGGCGTCATCTCGTGCCGCTGCTCACGCCGCTCTATACCGTCGTCGCGGTCGACAACCGAGGCTTCGGCGGGTCGCAGCGTCCGTTGACCGGGTACGACACTGGCACGATGGCCGATGACGTGGCCGAACTCGCTACTCATCTGGGCTTCGACCGGTTCCGGGTAGCGGGGGAGGACTGGGGCGCGGCCATCGCCTACGCCATCGCCGCCTTTCACCGTCCCCGGGTGCAGCAGCTTGTCTTCCAGGAGACGCTGCTGCCGGGACTGCCGGCCGGCGACCGCGACCCCTCGCTGGCTGCCGACGACGGCCGTACCGCCTGGCACTTTGCCTTCTTCAGCCTGCCGAACCTGCCCGAGCTGCTGCTGACCGGCCGGGAACGGCAATTCTGGACATACTTCGCCAGGCGTCAGATGTGGGACCCCACCGCCCTCACCGAAGACGACATCGACGAGATGGTCCGTTCGGTCGAGCAGCCAGGCGGTACGAAGGCCATCCTCGAGATGTACCGTGCCCGGCAGATTGACGCCGAGCAAAACCGGCCCCATTACGCTGACCCGATCAGCTGTCCGGTCCTTGCCGTCGGCGCCGAGGCTTATCTGGGCGACGGGGTGTCGAGGCAGCTTGCGCTGGTGGCTTCCAACGTCCGCGGCGCGGTCATCGCTGAGTCCGGTCACAACATCGCGCTAGAGAACCCGGTCGCGCTGGCTCAGGCCTACCTCGACTTCTTCGCGAGCCACTGAACCAGATGACTCCGGCTCCAGCAGCCCCGGCGTCCGTACCGCGCTCACCGTTACGCCGCGTACACGCTGTCGGGCAGGTAGCCGATCTGCTTGAGCATCCCGAACTGGTCCTGGAGCGTCAGGATCTCGACCACCTTGCCGTCCCGGAAGTGCCAGATCGCGGTGTCGCGCACCTCGACGCGCTTGCCAGTTGCCGGCACGCCGCCATAGTCGCCGGCGTGCGTTCCGCGCCACAGTAGCGTGACCGCGAGCTTGTCACCCGAGACGAACATGTCCTCGATGGTCGTGGTGAGATCCGGGAAGCCGGCCAGCCGGTCGCGGATCCTGCCGACGGGTCCCGCGACGCCGACATGCACTCCGTTGGTGCGCAGGTCGCTGCTGAAGATGCCGTCGGCCATGGCGACGTCTCCGCGCCATCCGTCGGTGAACCATTGCCTGGCAATCTGCATGAACCGCCCGCTGGTCAGCGAGTCCTCGGTGCTCGTCATGCCTGTCCTCCTGCCCTTGTGCGAATAGCCTCACTGGCCGATGCTGTCCTGTGCCGACGTGCCCGCGCTTGCGTCACCTGACTGAGATTCCGGCCGAGCGACCCGGCACGGCAGGCACGACGACGACCGAGGAGCCATCGCGGTGCTGCTGATCGGGCGAGACGCCGAGCTTCAGCTGCTGGAGACACTGCTGGACAGGGGCGGCGCGGGCTTACTGCTGTGCGGACAGCCCGGAGTAGGCAAATCCGCCCTGACCGATGCCGCCGCCGATATGGCGCACGATCGCGGCTTTGCGGTGCTTTCTTGCACCGGCGTAACCGGTGAGGCGCGGCTGCCATTCGCCGGGCTGCATCAACTGCTCAGGCCAATCCTGACTCCGTCCAACGAACTGTTCTTGACCCGGTCCACCGAGCTGTCGGCAGCGGAGCGGAAGGCTCTGCAGGTCGCGCTCGGGATCGCCGAAGGACAGCACCCGGAGATACCCCTTGTCGGGATGGCGGTGCTGTCGCTGGTCGAGTCGGTCGGCGCGGGCAAAAAGGTCCTGCTGGTTGCCGACGACACGCACTGGATAGACGCGCTGACCTGCGAGGTCCTTGCCTTCGTCGCCCGGCGGGTCGACGCTGACCGGGCTCTGGTGCTTGCGACCTGCCGTGACGACGACATGACCGGCAACCCCCTTGCCGCGGCTGGTCTGGAGAAGCTCGAAGTAGCCCCGCTCGAGCCCGAGGCCGCGGCCGCGCTACTGGCCCGGCACGCGGCCGATCTTGACCCGACCACTCGTGCCCGTCTTCTCGCCGAGTCCGCGGGCAATCCACTGGCCCTGATAGAACTGCCCGCGGCGGCGCGCGACCGCGTTCTCGCGGCGACCTTGCCGGAGTCCATCCCGCTGACGTCGCGTCTTGAGCGCGCGTTCGCCGCTCGCCTGCCGCAGTTGCCACAGCAGACGCAAACCATTGTGCGCGTCGCCGCGCTGGCTGACTCCGGGGATCTCAAGGAGATTCTTGCCGCCGCAGCACTGGTGGCTGGTTGCGAGCCGTCGCCTGCCGACCTCGATCCGGCAGTGGCGGCCGGCCTGGTGCGCGTCGTTTCTGGCGACGTTGTCTTCCGGCATCCGTTGACGCGGTCAGCTGTCGGGCAGGCAGCCAGCGTTTCCGACCGGCTGGCAGCCCATGCGGCGCTGGCCAAGGTCTTGCGCAACCAGCCTGCGCGCAGTGCGTGGCACCGGTCGGCATCGGCGACGGGCCCCGATGAGGCCTTGGCTCGTGACCTGGAGCACGTGGCGGGGCGCGCACAAGATGTCGGCGCTACCGGTGTCGCTGCCGCCGCGCTCCGGCGCGCCGCAGAGGTTGGCGAGGATCCTGCCCGGCGGGCCGAGCGCTGGCTGCGCGCAGCGGAGGTTACCTGGCAGGCGGCCCAGTATGACAAGCTCGGGCCGTTGCTGCGCAAGGCCGAGTCAGCCGGCTTCGACGTCGCCCAGCGCGCGAGGGCGGACCTTCTGCGGGAGTTCGCGCAGGGCGCTAACAGGCGGTCGGGCGCGAACCCGATCGGTGCGTTCGCCGCAATCGCCGAGCACATGCGGCTAGCCGGGCAACTGGACAGAGCGATCGAAGCTCTGCTGCTCATAGCGATGCGCTGCTACTTCTCCAATCCCGACGCCTCGGCTCGCAGGCTCGTCGTCCGGGTGGCTGAGGCCATTCCGCCGGAGGACGCATCGCAGCATGCGTCGCTGACATCCGTGCTGGCGCTCGCGGCGCCGATCGAGCGCGGTGCTGAGGTCATCGGGCGGCTCGCCCGGCTGCGCCGTGATGAGCTATCCGCCGTCGATGAGGGCTACCTCGGCACCGCCGCAACCGCCGTTGGCGCCTACGACCTGTGCGGCGCCTTGCTGGAGTCCGCGATCGACCGGCTGCGGGCAGAAGGGCGCATCAATCACCTGGCGACGACGTTGCACACCTGGGCGTGGGCGGGGGTGGTATTGGGGAATCCGGCAATCTCCGGGCCTGCTGCAGACGAGTCCCATCGGCTGTTCGCAGAGACCGGGCAGACCCTGTGGGCGGCATGCGCGCAGCTGGTGACGGCGGCTGAGGCCGGACGGCGCGGTGCTGCGGCTCGCGCGGAGACGTTGGCTGCGGGCTCGGAGCGCATCCTGCTCTTCGCCGGGCTCGCGCCGCTGCTCGCGCTGGTTCAGCTGGCACGGGGCATCGCGGCCCTCGGCGCCGGCAGGCATGCCGAGGCCTACGAGTGCCTTGCCCGTATCTTCGACCCCGGAGATCAAGCGCACCATCCGCATCTGCGCGCGTGGGTCCTCGCCGACATGGTCGAGGCGGCGCTGCACAGCGGCCACCGAGACGATGCCCGCCAGCTATGCGCGGAACTCAGCGCTGTGGCGGCTGCGACTGGGTCGCCGCTATTGAAGGTCGGCTTGCTCCTCACCGCCCCGCAGCTGGCAGACGATGACGCGGCCGGGCCGCTCTTCGAGGCAGCCGTGGAGTCGGATCTGACGGCCTGGCCACTGCACCGGGCTCGGCTGCTGCTGGCCTATGGTTCGTGGCTGCGGCGTCGGCAGCGGGTGGCCGAGTCTCGCGAGCCCTTGCGTGTGGCGCGCGATCTCTTCGATGCCCTCGCTGCGCTCCCGTGGGGGGAACGGGCCCGTCAGGAACTCGCGGCTACCGGCGAGCGCAGCCTGCCCCGCGCGATCGGCGCGCTTGACGTGCTGAGCCCGCAGGAGCTGCTCATCGCGCAACTGGCAGCCGACGGCCTCTCGAATAGGGAGATCGGGCAGAAGCTGTACCTCTCGCACCGGACCGTCGGCAGCCACCTGTACCGCATCTTTCCCAAGCTCGGCGTTGTTTCCAGGGCCGAGCTGGCGGCCGCCATGGCTGCTCAATCGGCAGTCAAATGACTCAAGCCTGACTCGTCGAACACCGCACACGATGGGGTGCATCCGCCACTCATCGCGAGACAGGACAAGCCCATGACTGAGGCACCGAACCCAGTGATCTTCATCCACGGACTCTGGCTGCACCCAACATCCTGGACGGAGTGGCTTGGCGTGTTCGAGGAAGCGGGCTACCGCGCCATGGCACCGGGCTGGCCAGGAGTGCCTGACACGGTAGAAGCCGCCCGCGCAAACCCGGACAGCATCGCCGACCATGGGATCGACGACGTGACCAGCCATTACGCGAAGATCATCGAGAGCCTGCCGGCCAAGCCAATCCTGATCGGGCACTCCTTCGGCGGCATGATCGCAGAGAAGCTACTTGGACAGGACCTGGCGGCAGCCGCCATCGGGATAGATGCAGCCCAGATCAAGGGCGTCCTGCCGCTGCCGCTGTCGTCGCTGCGATCGACCCTGCCGGTGTTCCGCAACCCAGCCAACAAGCATCTGGCTGTCTCCCTGACGCAGGATCAGTTCCGCTACAGCTTCGGCAACGCGATAGACGCGAGCGAATCAGATGCTCTTTACCAGCAGTGGACTATTCCGGCGCCAGGTCGTCCCTTGTTCGAGGCGGCCGCGGCCAACTTCAGCCTGCATTCCCCGGCCAAGGTCAACACGAGCATCGACAACCGGGGCCCACTGTTGCTCATCATGGGCGGCCAGGACCACACAGTCCCGGAAGCCATCACCAAGTCCACGCTCAAGCAGTATCGCCACTCGCACGCGATCAACGACCTGATCGAGTTCTCCGACCGCGGCCACTCGCTGACCATCGACCATGGTTGGCGCGATGTCGCCAATTCGTGCCTCGACTGGCTCTACCGGCACAGCCTGTAGCAGCAGCGACCACCGGAACTGGCCGGGCCGGAGACCTCCGCGCTTCGCCAACTGGACAACGCCTGCGGCGACGAGGCCGGACAATTTCGGCATGACGACCGTCGAGCCGGACCGCGGTGAATTGCGACAGGCGCTGGAGCATGCGAGCGAGCGTGTCGTCGGCCTTGTGCGCGGCAGCGCGCCGCTGGACGGACCTGTCCCCGGGCTGGACTGGACGAAGGCCCAGCTGGCAGCTCACCTGTGCGCCATCTGTCAGGCGTTCGCCTCGACAGTACGAGGTGAAGAACTCACCGGGCGCTTCGGCGCGGATTACGCCAGCGGCTATGGCCCAGGTGCGAGCTTGCCGGAGGCCGTCGCGGCTATCAACGCCAGTGTCGTCAAGCAGGCGTCGTTCCCCAGCGCCGCTGCGGCCGCGGACGCGCTGGCGACCGGTGCTGCGGCCCTCGTCGCGGCTGGCGCGGATCGCGACCTTAGTGAGCGGCGGCCCGCGCCCTGGTACGGGACCGATGTCACCCTGCCCGTGGGCAGCCTGCTGTCCTTGGCCGTGTCGGAGCTTCTGGTACACGGATACGACCTCGCCCGCGCCGTCGGCGCTGACCTCCGGGCCTCTGCGGCCACGGCCGCTGCGGCCACAGCGGTGGCGGCCACCGTGATGAGCGAGATGCTGCCGCGCATGCTCGACGAGCAGAACGCAACAGGGTTTGCGGGCAGCTTCGATATCCGCATTCGCGGCGGCGGACGGTTCATCCTGCAGATCGCTGATGGCACGGCGCGCAGCGAGGCGGCCGGCGGCCGGAATGCCGACTGCGTGCTTAGCTTGTCCGGCTACCCTGCCTTGCTCATGGGCTTCGACAGGGTGCCGGTGTGGCGGGCCATCGCTTCCGGCAACGCGCGGGCATCCGGCCGCCGCCCGTGGCTTGGGCTGCGGTTCCATCGCCTGTTCCTGACCGCCTGAAGGGTGCAGCCGGAAAATTAGCGAGCGGGCGCCCGGCACCGTTCATTATCCTCGCTAGGTGCCTACGGCCGGGTGCAGCCGCGTGAGCAGGCTGCGAACGAAGGCGACTACGCCAATCCTTGGCGTCCGCCGCTTCCTGAATGCGTCGGAGGAAGCGGCGGGAGACACGGCGCGTACCGCTCCCTCCTCAATAAGGTGAGTTCCGGCACGCACTGAGTCCTCCTGCCTGGACAGGCCAGGAGGCACGCGATGCCCGATCCGCATCGCCCGGAACTGACACCTGCCGGTCTCAAGCATCCGAGAGTCCGGGAGTTCCTGGCTTGCAAGCGCCACCCGGGCAGCGCAGGCCGCTCGCAAGCGGTGACTCTGCACGGCTCGTGGATGATCCGGCAGTTCCTGACGGCAGGCATGCGGCTCGATGCAGTATTTGTCTGCCCGGCTCTGCTCCAGCCGCCCGCGGACCTGGCTCTCGCGCGCGAGGCGGTGGCTGCGGGAGCCGAGGGATACCAGGTAAGCGAGAAGGTCTTCGTCCGCTTGGCCGACCACGACGGCATAGCTGCCCTTGGCCAGGCGCCCGTGCGGACGCTCCAGGACATCCGCGTCGGCCGCGCCGCCCGGGTGGTGATCGCCGACGGCTGGGATCTGCCTGGCAACCTCGGAACGCTGATCCGCTGCGCTGATGCCGCCGGGGCTTGCGGGGTACTGGTAGTCGAGCAGGGATTCGGGCTCGGCCACCCGCTTGTCGTCAGGGCAAGCATGGGCGCCGCGCTGACCTTGCCGGTCGTCGCGGCCGACCGCCTGGGGGCAAGACGGTGGCTGCAAGAGCGCGGCTTCCGCATCGTCGCCGCAGACCCCACCGCAAGTCGTTCCTATCGCGACGTCGACTATCGCGGCCGGCTGGCCATCGTCATCGGAAGCGAACGGCGCGGCATTGCCCGCGAGTGGCTGGCCGCTGCCGACATCGCCGCTGCCATCCCGATGCTGGGCAGCTGCGACTCCCTCAACGCCGCCGTCGCCGGAGCCCTGCTGCTTTACGAGGCGCTCGCCCAGGACAGCACTAAACGCGGATACGGCGTTGCGACGTCCTGAAACCGCGATAGGAAGAAGTCATGGCCGTCCCGCGCGAGCTTCGTGTCGAGTCGCTCGCAGATCACCCGGAACTGCTGGAGCAGGCGGGCCTGCTGCGATTCAAGGAATGGGGCTACGGAGCCCAGGACCCGGCTCCTTTCGTCGAAGTGACGGCGAAGGAGGCTGGCCCGAACGGTCAACTCCCGATGACGCTCGTCGCCATCGACGCGGCTGGCAGTGCCGCGGGAGTCGTCGGGCTCGGCCCGATCGATGACGAGCTCAGTGCGGCCGAGCTTGGCGGCAGGACGCCGTGGATCCTGGGC
>JASHTT010000265.1 GCA_030040415.1 Streptosporangiaceae bacterium
GCCGCCGAGCAGCCGCAAGTTACGGCCGGCCTGATGCTCGGCGAAGATCGCCGTCTGGAGCATGATCGCGTCGACCGGGAGGACGCCCGAGTGATTGGCGACCACCAGCGCTCCGCCGGTGTCCGGGATGTTCTCCAGGCCGCGTGCCTGCACGCGGAACCAGTTCCGGTACATCGCGAGCGCGGCAGGCATAACCACCGCGGCGTTGAAATCCGCGTCAAAGCCGAACTGATCCACTTCGAACTCGCCGGCCAGGCGGCGCCTGGCGAACCCGGCCGCGCCAGCCAGCCGCTGCCGCCAGCCCGGGGACTGCTCCGGCAGCCTGTCGGTCATCTGGCGGTCGCGCGGTCGGTCATCGGGCGATCAGCAGCTCCTTGCTACTTCTTGTTCCTGCGCTGCACGCGCGTCTTCCTGAGCAGCTTGCGGTGCTTCTTCTTGGCCATCCGCTTGCGGCGCTTCTTGATGACTGAACCCACGGGACCACCCTTGCTCGCTCAATGGCAGACGGCATGCCACTCACATGCGCGCCACTCCGGCGGGCCGGGCAATGCCAACGCCACAGCGTACCTCCGAGACGCGGTGCCGTTCAGCATCGCCCGCCAACCTGCCCCTGCGCACCCGGCGCCGGTCGGCCGGGCCGACCGGGGTGCATGGCGCGACCTGCCACCGGACCGGACCCGTCAGGCCGACCCCACGTAGGCCTCTCGCAGGTAGTCATTGACTGCCTGCTCCGGTACCCGGAACGAGCGCCCGACCCGGATCGCCTCCAGCTCACCGGAATGTACGAGGCGATAAACGGTCATCTTCGAAACCCGCATAATCGCGGCAACCTCGGCCACGGTCAGGAACCTGACGTCGCTGAGCGGAGTTGTTACGTCTGCTGCCATTGGTAGCCCTCTTCCGACCGAGCTGGTACGCCTAGTGCGATCGACGCATCAGTCACGCCCGTCTCCAGCGTAATTCCTGTTCTGGAAAGGGCAACCCCGCGCGACCCCGGCCAATTCGGCGATCCTGCCGCCTAGCCAGCGCAAACCGGCGGCGTGACGGACATCACCGCAGGTAGGCGGCCTGCGAGTCGGCGATGTGGAGTGGACTCCTACCGCGAGTTCAGCCTGGCCGGACGCGGAATTACGCGAAATTTACAATTGGCGCCTCAATCCGATCCGCAGGCCGGGATTTGGCCACCCCTTTCGGGCGGCTGACATTGCGAACTAGCGCAACTGCTAGCCCGCGCCGAGTTCCCGACCGCGGTCCCTGGCGGCCTCGATGGCCGCCAGCACGGCCGCCCGAACGCCGTGCCGTTCCAGCTCGCGTATCGCGCTGATCGTCGTGCCGCCGGGCGAGGTGACCGCCTCGCGGAGCAGCACCGGATGCTCGCCGGAGTCGCGGAGCATGGTGGCCGCGCCGAAGACCGCCTGCTTCACCATCTCCAGGGCGTTGCCGCGAGGCATGCCCAGCAGAATTCCGGCATCCACCATCGCCTCGACCAAGAAGTACACATAGGCGGGCCCGCTTCCGGACAACGCCGTCGCCGCATCCTGCTGCGACTCAGGTATCCGCAGCACCTTTCCGACCGGGCGCAGCAGCCGCTCGGCCACTCGCAAGTGCTCGTCGGTCGCGTGCTGCCCCGCTGAGATCACGCTCATCGCCTCGTCGACGAGTACCGGGGTGTTCGACATCACCCGGACCACGGGAACGTCGCCGGCCAGCCTGCGGCCGATGAACGCCGTGGTAATCCCAGCCGCGACAGAGATCACCAGGTTCGCGGACGTGACGGCGGGCCGGATCTCGTCGAGCAGGACCGCCATGTCCTGTGGCTTGACGGTGATAACCAGCGTCTCGGCCTTGGTTGCCGCCTCGAGGGCGGTAAGCGCCTCGATGCCGTAAGCGTCGTGCAGTTGCTCCGCCCGCTCCGGACGGCGGACAGCCGCGACGATCTCGGCAGGCACCACCACTCCGGACCGCAGCAGTCCGGAGATCAGCGCCTCGCCCATCTGGCCGGCACCAAGGATCGCGATCACGTACGTGATGCTATCGGCATCGCCGGTCGCCATTCGGACGGCCGCCGGGTGCTACCCGCACGTGCGCGGCGTTAGCTGCGAGTGCGCAGGGCGCGCAGGAAGAATGCCAGGTTGGCGGGCCGCTCAGCCAGCCGCCGCACGAGGTAGCCGTACCAGTCGTCGCCGTAGGGCAGGTAGACGCGAACGCGGGCGCCGTCGCTGGCCAGCCGCAACTGCTCGGCCGTCCTGATGCCGTACAGCATCTGGTACTCGAAGCTGTCACTGGCACGGCCAGCGATCCTCGCCTTGGCTCCGGCGATCTCGATAAGCCTCGGGTCGTGCGTCGCGAGCATCGGGTAGCCGGGCCCGTCGAGCAGCAGCCGCATGCAGCGGGCGTAGTTCAGGTCAACCTCAGCGCGAGCGGTCAGCCCGACTCCTTCTGGAGCCTGGTAGGCGCCCTTGCACAGCCTGACCCGAGAGCCTTCGACAGCCAGCGCGCGGCAGTCGGCCGCGCTCCGCCGCAGGTAGGACTGGACCACGCAGCCCAGGTCGGGAAAGTCGCCGCGCAGGTCGCTGACCAAGCGCAGGGTCGGCTCGACCCGTGGCTCCTCTTCCATGTCGACGGTCACGGTCGTGCCGGCGTTCCTCGCGGCCGCGGCGATCCTCGCGATGTTCTCTCGCGCGGTCTTCTCGCCGTGCTCGGCCAGTCCGAGCCCGACTGCCGTCGGCTTGACCGAGACCTCGGCACGGCCGTCGGCCGACAGGCCGGCGTCAGAAAGCCGGCCAAGCAAGCCGACGTATTCGTCAGCAACACGGGCCGCGCGCTCGGCATCCCTGGTGTGCTCGCCGAGGAAATCGATGCTGACCTGCAGCCCGTCCGCGGCCAGCCGGCGCGTGACGGCGAGGGCGTCATCGGCGGTTTCGCCCGCGACGAACCTGGCCACCACGTCCCGGGTAACCGGAGTGGCCATGATCAGGTCACGAGCCTGGTTGCTGGCCGATAGGGCCAGGAGCGCTTGCCGCAGCACTGCGAGATGACCTCCGGAAGTCGGCTGAGTGCCAGGTTAGGGCACGCTGCGCCCGGGTTGGGGGCGCCCCTCGTGGTCTGTTATCGCTGACAGAGCACTAACTGCGGTCGCGGCCGGCCAGGCCAACCCGGAACCGCCTGACGTCTTCCTGGACCTGGCCCCCGGCGTCGGGCGACACCAGGACCTCCTGAGTGGCGGCAATCCCGGCGGTCTGCAATGTGGCGTCCACCGGCGTCGTGCGCTTGACCAGCGCGAGCGCCACGGGGCCTAGCTCGTAGTGGCGCGCGGCCGACCCGGTGAAGCCCACGTCGGCGTCGTCGAGAAGTACCGGGTCGCCGTGTGCGGGCAGCCTGTCCTCGCTGCCGTCGAGGTGCAGCAGCACGAGCCGGCGCGGCGGGTGGCCGAGGTTGTGCACCCGCGCGACGGTCTCCTGG
>JASHTT010000266.1 GCA_030040415.1 Streptosporangiaceae bacterium
CAACGTGCAGCAGGTCGCGGTGGCCAGTGACACCAAGCATGGCCCGCTGATCGCGGCGCTGACCGACAGCGGCGAGCTGATGGTCAAGGAAGGCAGCCTGACCGCGAACTCGAACCACGAACTCAGCAACGTCGGGGGCGGGATCGCGGTGGCCAGTGACGCCCGGAGTGGCCCGCTGATCGCGGCGCTGACCGACAGCGGCGAGCTTATGGTCAAGGAAGGCAGCCTGACGGCGAACTGGAACCACGAACTCAGCAACGTCGATGACGATTCGGTCGCGATCGATGCCAACCACGGCCCGTTGATAGCGGCGCTGCACGACGACGAGCTGATGGTCAAGGAAGGCAGCCTGACCGCGAACTGGAATCACCAGCTCGGCAACGTCGACCAGATCGCGGTAGCCAGCGACGCCAAGCACGGCCCGCTGATCGCGGCGCTGACAGTCAGTGGCGACGCGATGGTCAAGGAAGGCAGCCTGACCGCGAACTGGAACGACGAGTTCAACGGCGCACAGCAGATCGCCGTGGCCAGCGACGCCGTGAATGGCCCGCTGATCGGCATCCTGAACCCGGACGTCCAGCTGCTGGTTAAGGAGGGCAGCCTGACGGCAAAGTGGAACACCGAGCATAACGGTGTAATCAGCATCGCCCTGGCCGGCTAGGACGAGCCGGGAATCCGGAAGACCACATCACCGAACACGTCCCGGTAGCAGGGCCAGATTCGGTCGGCGAGGCTGCTAGCCGCCTCGCGGCCATAGAGCCGCACCTCCATTGGCTCAGGCGTCGATGCCACCGCCCGCCAGGTTCCAGACGTTGGCGTGCCATTCGTGGACGAGGACGCTGTACAGGTCCGAGTCGCGCCAGCCGTCGCGGATCAGCGCCGTCTCCCGCATGCGGCCCTCGTAGCTCATCCCGAGCCGCTGCAGGACGGCGGCTGACGCGAGATTGCGCGGGTCGCAGGTCGCGAAGATGCGGTGCAGGTTGTGCTCGTCGAACCCGATCCGGACGAGCTGGCAGGCTGCCGCCGTGGCCAGCCCCCTTCCCCAGTAGTCCGGGTGCAGTGCATAGCTGATCTCCCCCTGATCCCGGCTGCGAAGCTTCAGCTCGCAGTTACCGACGACCCGTCCGCCCAGGGTGATCGCGTAGACGAACCTCGTCCTGATGCGCGAAGCCCACGCTTTCGCCGCTTCCTCGACGAACTCGCGTGTCTGCTCCGTCGTGTTGGGACCCCACGACTGGTAGCGGCAGACCCGGTCCTGGCTCGCCCAGGCGTGCACGGCCGGCCAGTCGTCCTCTTCGATCGGCCTGAGCACCAAGTCCGCAGACCTTTGACCCGTCACCCTCGCGACTATGCCACCGATCGGTGCGCGGCATCCGCACGGCTACCGGGCGAAAAGCATGGCTATGTGATGGAAGAGAGTGTTCACTGGTGAAGCACTGGCAATTCTAGGGGGGTCTAGATGATCCGTATCCGTTACCTCATTCCTGCCGCCGGCACAATCCTCGCCCTCGCGAGCCTGGCTGCGAGCCCGCCGGCAAGCGCCACCGCCGTACCCGCGAACGGAAACCTCTACGGGGTCGCCTGCGCGGCTGGCGGAACTTCCTGCGTCGCTGTCGGCTCTTACGAGAACGCGAGCGGGGACCACGTCGCCCTGGCGGAGACCTCGAGCGGCACCACCTGGAAGCAGGTCACGTTCCCGCTCCCGCACGGCGCAACGAGCGGCACGCTCGAGGGGGTTGCCTGCACATCCAGCAAGGCATGCACCGCTGTCGGTGAGGCCTACATCGGCACGTATCCGAAGGGCCATGAGGAGACGCTCGCCGGGCGCTGGGACGGCTCAAGCTGGAAACTGCAGTCGATACCGACGCCGAGCGGCGACAGTCCGGCGCTCCTGGCCGTGTCCTGCCTTAGCTCCGACAGTTGCATGGCGGTCGGCAACACGGAGACTTCGGCCTTCGCTGAGAGCTGGAACGGTCATGCCTGGTCGCTCAAGAGCATGCCCCTGCCCAGCGGAGCAGATGCTCCTGACGTCAGCGGCGTGTCCTGCGCCGGGTCCGACTGCACGGCCGTCGGAATCGTCTTCGACCGCTCCATCTCCGACTACGACCTGGCTACCGCGTGGAGATGGAGCGGCAGCCACTGGGCGGTGACGTACTTGCCCAACCCCGCCTCGGCGACCGAAGGGGCCCAGCCCATCCACGACGCCTGCTCCGGCGCGTCGGCCTGCACGGCAGTCGGGCTCTACGGGTCCGCGGCGGGCTTCTACCCGTACGTCGTCTCGCTTTCGGGCACGAAGTGGAAGCTGCAGAGCGCTCCGCCCCCGTCTGGCTCAACGAATAGCGAGCTCCGCGGGATCGCCTGCCCGTCGGCGAGCGACTGCGTCGCGACGGGCACGTCGAAGTCGAGCGTCAGTTTTGCCGAGCTTTGGAATGGCCACACCTGGAGCGTGCGTTCGAGCCCGGCACCGAAGGGGGCGACATTCATCGAGATCGCCGGGGCGAGCTGCAACAGCAAGGCCTCGTGCACGTCCGTCGGCTACTACCTAGTCAGCACGACGTACCTGGCGTTCGCGGAGCACTGGAACGGCTCGAAGTGGTCTTTGCAGCATCCGGTCAACCCCTGATCTGTAGCTAGCGGCGCTGGTCAGGTCGGCTGCAGAAACACGCTCGCGGTGCCGCGTGCCCGCACCGACCTGGCCAGCCAGCACCTAGGTACCGTTCGGTCGACATCCGGCGGTTATTGCTAGATACATTCGCGCGGCTGCCCACTCGATGTATACCCTCAGTGTGTACTTCGAGTGTATGCTGGCCCGCGTGACTGTCGTTCCGCTCACCCTCCTCGGCCTGCTCGAGCGTGAGCCGAGCCACGGGTATGAGCTCAAGCGCGACTACGACAACTACTTCGGCGGCGGCAGGCAACTGCCATTCGGCCAGGTGTACTCGACCCTCAGCCGGCTAGCCCGGGACGGCAAGGTAAGCGGCGGGGATACTGAGCCGGGAGCTGGGCCAGCCCGCAAGCGCTACGCGATCACCGAGCTCGGGGCGAGCGAAGTCGACGAGTGGCTGCGTGAGCCAGCCGATCCTGAGCCTTATCTGCAATCCGTGCTGTTCACGAAGGTCGTGCTGGCCCTGATGCTTGATCGGCCGGCCGACAGCTATCTGGCTGCTCAGCGCGCTTCCCACCTCAATCGGATGCGGGAACTGACCGAGATCAAGCGCACCACCAGCAGCCTCATGGACGCGCTGCAGGCCGACCACGCCCTGTTCCATCTCGAAGCCGATCTCCGCTGGATTGACGTGACGTCAGCCAGGCTCGAAGCCCTGGCGGAAATGGTGCATGCCCGATGACCTCCTTCAGTCTCCGCCGCGACCCGGGGCCGGACGGCTGCCTGGTCGAGGTGAAGAACCTGTACAAGTCCTTCGGCGCGACGCCCGCGCTGGTCGATGCCAGCCTGTCGGTGCGCGGCGGCGAAGTGCTCGCCGTGATGGGCCCGAGCGGCTCCGGCAAATCCACGCTGCTGCACTGCATGGCCGGCATCTTCACCCCGGACAAGGGCGAGGTCTGGTTCGACGGCCAGCGCCTGGACCAGCTCAGTGATACCGGGAGGACGCAGCTGCGGCGTAGCGCGTTCGGTTTCGTGTTCCAGTTCGGCCAGCTTGTGCCCGAGCTGACAGTGAGCGACAACATCGCTCTGCCGCTCCTGCTCAACCGGGTCAGCCGCAAGGCCGCATACGCCAGGGCCGAAGCGTGGCTGGCGCGGCTTGGCCTGGACGGGCTCGGCGAGCGGCGGACTGGCGAGCTATCCGGCGGGCAGGCACAGCGCGTCGCGCTGGCCCGCGCACTGGTCGGGCAGCCGAAGGTGCTGTTCGCCGACGAGCCAACCGGGTCGCTCGACACGCTCACCGGCGAGATGGTGATGGAACTCATGACCGCGGTGACCCGCGAGGAAGGCAGCACGGTGGTTCTCGTGACGCACGACGCCCGGGTGGCCGCCTACGCCGACCGGGAGGTCATGGTCCGCGACGGCCGGGTCATCGACCGGTCCGGCGCGCAAGTCGAGGTGGGTCGGTAATGTACCGGCTCGGCCTGCGGCTGAGCTTGCACAGCGGTCGTGAGGCGCTGGTGCGCCTCATCGTCACGGCGATCGCCGTGGCCATCGGCGTCGCGATCATGCTAGCGGTGCTTGCGGACTTCAACGCGTTCAAGACCACCAACAACCGTCCGTCCTGGGAGTCCACCATCGGTGCCGCGGTGACCCGGGATTACGCCGCCAGCCGCCACGCAGAACTGTGGAACTACAGCAACGACATCTACCAGGGCCAGACCATCGAACGGCTCGACCTGGCGGCGCTCGGTCCGGCGGCGCCGGTGCCGCCGGGCATCTCCAGGCTCCCTGCGAGCGGGCAATATTACGCCTCACCGGCCCTGGCAGCCCTCCTTCGCAGCGTGCCCGCGGACGAACTGGGCGCCCGCTTCCCAGGCAAGCTCGCGGGCACCATCGGCCAGCGGGCGCTGACCGGGCCCGACGAACTGGTGATCTACGTCGGCTACGCACCGGCGAAGCTCGCCACCATGCCGGCCACGACCCTCGTGGACAAGATCGCCACGGTGCACGCACGCACGATCTGGACGAACTACTTCCGTGACGCGTTCGTGGCCGGCGCGATCGCCTTCGTGTTCCCGATCCTGATTCTCATAGGCACAGCGACCCGTCTGGCCGCCGCTCGGCGGGAGGAACGCTACGCGGCGCTACGTCTGGTCGGGGCTACGACCCAGCAGGTCGGCGTGATCTCTTCGGTCGAAGCCATAGTCAGCGCTCTGCTGGGCACGCTGGCCGGGATCGGAATCTTCATGCTGTTCCAGCCTGTACTGGCCGACACGGCGATCACCAGCGCCCGGTACTTCCCCGACGAGGTAACGCCAACCATCGGCGGATACCTGCTCGTGCTGATCGTGGTTCCAGTGGCGTCGGCGATCGCGGCGCTCGTGTCAATTAACCGGGTGCGAATCTCACCGCTCGGCGTCAGCCGCAAGGTGAAGCCAGCCCAGCCAACCGCCTGGTCCGTCACCCCGCTGGTCTTCGGCCTGGTCCTGTTCGGCCTCAGCATGGTGGAGACAGACCGGCAGCACTTTGGCGGGCCGGCCCCGCTCGCCTTCATCGTGATCATGATTGGCCTAGTCGCCGCGGGGCCGTGGCTCACCGCCCAGGCCGCGCGTTTGCTTGGCCGGCTGTCGGCCGGCCCGGCTCCGCTCCTGGCGGCGCGGCGGCTGACTGACAACCCGAGGCTGGCATTCAGGGCAGTCAGCGGGCTGGTCCTCGCGGTGTTCCTGGGCACCGTCGTCGCGGGCCTGCTCCCAGCCGTAGAGCACACCGAGAAGAGCCCGAGCGCGGCTGCACTCAGCAGCGTGCTGCTCGATGGCTTCACCTCGGCGCCCGTCTGCGGCAACGACGCGAACTGCGGCAACGGTGGGTCGGCCACGCCGCTCAACCAGCTGGCAGGGTCGTCTGTGCAGCAGCGGCGGATCGGGCTTGATGGCCTGCCGCCGCAGGAGGGTGCCGCCCTGGTGTCCGGGCTGCGAGCCATCAGGGGCACCACTGTCATTCCGATCTACTCCCTGAAGCCGAGCGGGGCCAAGAGCCGATCCAGGCCGACCGTCCAGGCGCCTGGCGGCGGGCTCGGCGTCGGCATGATCACGTGCGCCGGACTGCGGGAGCTAGCGGTCCTCGGTCAGTGCGCGCCCGGCCGCGTGGCGGTACTGGTCCCGGCCTCGAACCTGTTTAACGACAACCCTCAGTACAGCACCCAGCCGATAGCCAGCGCCGCCAGCCCCGCCGCTTCCGGCGATTCCCGCGGCCTGTACCTGCAGGACGTACTGGTAAAGGTGAACGGTCCTGCCACCCTCGAGAAAGCCCGTACCTATCTGGTCACGCATGCCACGCAGTCCGCGTCCGGTACGGCACCCCGGACTTTCGGCGAGGCAGTCGAGGCCCGCGCCAGCATCGCTGCCACCGTCGAGCGGCTGATCGACGTCGCGGTTACGCTGACCCTGATAGTGGCCGGCTGCAGCCTGGCTGTAGCCGTCGGCGGCAGCCTCGTCGAGCGCAAGAGATCATTTACGCTCCTGCGGGTCAGCGGCACGTCGACCGCCACGCTCTACCAGGTGGTACTTCTGGAGGCGATACTGCCGCTGGCTGCCGCGACGATCGTGGCAGGCGCCCTGGCCTACGCGCTCGCGATGATGATCACTGACGCTGTCTCGCCCGCCGGGGCAGCGGTGCCGGTCCCAGGGCAGGCCTACTACATAACCATGGGCATCGGCCTTGCCGCGTCCCTGCTGGTGATCCTCGCCTCGCTGCCGCTGCTCGGCCGCATCACCGGGCCTGCCAGCGTGCGCTTCGAGTGACCGGCGCACGGGCACGTCGCGCTGCCCGCTAGCACGCTCGCCACCGGGTTAAGGTTGGCGCACGGACAGAGCGACCTCGATGGACAGCACCCGGCGGCGCGAGCTTGCCAGCCGGCTGCTTGACGGTTACCTGCATGGCCCCGCGGCCGCCACGCGAGCTACCGCCGAGGCACTGGCCAAGGTTGCGACTGCGCACGCTGTTGTGCTGGTCGAGGGCATCAGCGACCAGATCGCGGTCGAGACGCTCGCCGCCCGCTGCGGCCAGGATCTGGCCGCCAGGCACGTGGTGGTCGTGCCGACCGGCGGCGCGCACGCGATGGCGCGCCACCTGACGCAGCTAGGTCCCGCCGGGGCTGGCCTGCGCCTGGCGGGGTTGTGTGACCTGGCTGAGGAGAACGTCGTCCGGCGTGGGCTGGCCAGCGCGGGCATTGGCATCCCCGGGTCGCGGGCTGAGCTGGAGCGACTGGGCTTCTACGTGTGCGTCGAGGATCTCGAAGACGAACTGATCCGCGCGATCGGCGCTGCCGGTGTTGAGGCGCTCATCGACTCGCAGGGAGACCTCGGCTCGTTCCGGAGCCTGCAGCGGCAGCCGCAGTGGCGCGGAAAGCCGACCGGGGCCCAGCTACGGCGGTTCCTGGGCAGCGGGGCGTCGCGCAAGCTCAGGTACGCGCGCTTGCTCGCCGGGACGGTACATGCGGACCGGCTGCCGCATCCCCTCGAGGCGCTGCTGAGCCGCGCCTAGATCCACGGCCACCAGCGCCAGCCGCCATGGGGCCGGGCAGCCTGGCTGACGGCCGACAGGCTAAGGACGCCGGGATGAGATTCAGCCGCTTCTGACGTTCATATCTCTGAAGATCAGCTTTACTAGCTCTTTGATGACGGTCACGGCGCACTTCGCCAGGCACAGCTCGGATTGCCGCAACGCCTGACCCGTACCGGGAGGAGGCGTTGTGCCGGCACGGCCGAGTTCATCGAGCCATGAAAGCCGCCACAGGGCACCCCAGAGGAAGCGCCGGGGATACCGGCGCAAGCTCAGCCGCGGCCGTTCACTTGTCCTCAGATCGGCGCTCGTAAGCGTCTTCCTCGTGGTCGTCGCCGCGATCCTCGGCGTCGCGGTGCTGCCCGGCGCCGGCCAAGCCGACCGCGTGCCGATGCCTGCCGCAAGCGCCGGCCACGATCGAGCAGTCGGGGCGATCTTCACGATGTCCGGGGGCCGCCTTGGAAGCCACTTCTGTTCAGGCAGCGTGGTCGACAGCCCCGCTGGAGACCTCGTCCTCACCGCCGCGCACTGCACCTCGCACGAAGGCCAGCTGGCGTTCGTGCCTGACTACTCGAACGGCCATGAGCCCTACGGTGTCTGGCTGGTGAGCAAGACGATCGTCGACCAGCATTGGCAATCCGGCTCAGACGCGAACGACGACTTCGCCTTCCTGGTCGTGCATCGGCCCGGCGCGAGAACTTCGCTGCAGGATCTCACCGGCGGAGAAGCCCTGGGCGTTGGCGAGTCGGCTGGCCAGATGGTGACAGTTGCCGGCTACCCGGGCGACCTGAACAACCAGATCAGCTGCCGGAACGTCGCCATGGCCTTCAGCCAAACGCAACTCCAGTTCGACTGCGGCGGCTTCGCCGGTGGCACGAGCGGCAGCCCTCTGCTGGCAGACGCCTCCTCGGGCGATGCCGGTACGGTGATTGGCGTAATCGGCGGCTACCAGCAGGGCGGCCTGACGCCGTCTGTCTCGTACGCGGCCAGGTTCGGGCCAAGCATGGCAGCGCTGTACAGGACCGCCATCGCCGAGGCCGGCCGCTGAGCTAGGCGAAGGCGCGCGAGCGGGCAGCGACAGCGCTCGCGTCGCCGATCTTCGCTCCGTCGAGCATCAGGAACGTTGCCAGCAGGTCGTCGACCAGACCCGGTAGCTCATCGATGCGGTCGGCGAGGATCCGGCTGAACACGACCTCGTGGATGCCGCCCACGATTGTCTCCGCTGCCAGCTCTGCCAGCCGGCAGCCGGGAATCAGTTCGTGGATATTGTCCTCGATGATCTCAGCGAACATGCGCATCGCGTCGTTCCGCCGGGCCATGGCCCGCGGCCCGGCAGCGAGCACCTCAACGATGCACATCCGCGCCAGCTCAGGCTCACCCGCCATGAACTCCATGTATGCGGCGATGCCCGCACGCAGGCGCTCGCGCACGGTCGTCTGCGTGCAGTAAGCACGCCGGACGTGCCTTGCCTGCCGCCGGACCAGATCGTCGTATGCGGCGATAAACGCGTCTTCCTTGTTCTTGAAGTGCTCGTAGAACGTGCGCCGGGACACCCCGGCGCGTTCGATGATCACTTCTACGCTCATGTCCGCGTAACCGAACTCGGCCGCGGCACGCGCGACCGCGGCCAGGATCCGCTCGCGCTGGTTCGCGACGACAAAGCTGCGCCTAAGACCGTGCCGGCCGCTGGGCAACTGGGGCGGACGGCGGCCGGCATCAACGGCGGACCCAGCCAGCCCGCCTTGACCAGCCGACTGCCTCATCGCCACCTCACCGCCTCGTGACCGCCGGCCCTCGGCCGAGGGCCTTTCCGTGCTATCTGCCGAATTGTATACGCCACCGTTTCTGGGTATGGGCACCGGCAGCCACGGATTGAGCTGTCCGCCACCGGCTCAAGTCCCATTAGAAGCCCATCATCGGGACCGTTGACGTGGCCAACGGTTGGGTAATAATCTCGGCTAATCCAGACACGCTCATGTTTCTCAATTTTGCGTTTCCCGCTCCACGCACGCGGTCTCGAGCAGATCAAGATCGAGATTGGCATAAGAGAAATGGGGAGTCATGAAACCGTCCAGTCGACGTCTCCGCCGCGCGTGCTTGCTCGGTGCGGCGGGCATCACAGCAGCGGCCACGATCTTCGCCGGGGTAACGGCCTCGGCGGCCGCACAGCCCAGTCACAGTGGTAACTGGCGCCACCACCACGCCGGGCCCGGCTACCCGCCGCCTGGCGGCATCTACGCGCCATTCACGGACTGCCCGCTGCTCAATCCGCTGATGGAAGAGTCGGCTCCCGGCAATGCCACCGGATGCGTCGCGGGAGACGCGACCAGCGGCACGATCACGATCGGCAACATCACGACGCCGGTCACGCACCCCGTCAATGTGCAGTTCGGTGCCTGGGATCCACCGAATGCCGAGCCAGAGCAGTTCACCGGCGGAGTCCTGCCGCCGCCCAATGGCCTTTCCGCGCAACTTGTCAGTGCTCCTGAGGTTGTCCCTGGCGGCCTGCTCAAGGCGCTCGGGTGTCCCAGCACGACCGCCAGCGTGCAGAAGCTCTGCAATGAGGCCACCAAGCTCGGCGGCAGGTTCCTGAACCTTTACGCGGCAGCCGAGTCCGCGGGTCAGATCACCAACTTCGAACTCGTCACGTGGACCCAGCCGCTGATCTTCCAGCTCATCAACCCGCTGCTCGGGAACTCCTGTGACATCGGGTCGGTCGACAACCCGGTCGTGATCAATCCCTCCCTCACCGGCACTCTGACGATCGAGAACGACCCCGACCCCGCCAAGCACCCCGACACCGAGGTCCTGAAGATTTCGGACGGCACGGCCTCGGACAACACCTTCACCGCGCCAGTCGTGACGGGCTGCGGCCCCGGCGGCGCGGCCAACATCGCCATCGACGAGGCGATCGACACCTCGGCCGGCCTGCCCTCCGCATCCGGCTCCAATAGCATCACGCTCAGCGGCACCTTCTACTTCGGCGCCAGCTACGCGCCGGCGAACATGGCTCATGTCCTGCTGTCTGCCTTCCTGGCCAGCGTCGGGACGCCCCCGGCGAGCGGAAGCTCAGCAGGGGCGCGCCCGCTGACCGCCGCAACCCTGCGCGGGCGTTACGGCTTCAAGTAGACAGGACGGCACAGTTCGATCGACCATCAGCGCGGCCCGGCGGACTCACGCCGGGCCGCGCTGATGCGCCGCCGGGTAGCCGGGGGCCGATATTCGC
>JASHTT010000267.1 GCA_030040415.1 Streptosporangiaceae bacterium
ACCTGGTCGCGCTGCTCCTGTGAGGCGGCCGGGTCAGCCACCGCGTCGAAGAACGAAGCCAGCGCCTGATGCACGCCGACGCGTAGCCAGTGCCCGTAAGGGCCGTCCATGGGGCGTGCGTATTCGGGGATCCGCTCGCGGATCTCCGCGATGATCTCGCGGGCCAGGCCGGGAAGCTCAGGCCGCATGATCACGGCGAGTTGGGAGGTGCGCACAATCGGTGGTTCGTAGTGCGTCTGCTCTGGCGTAGGTATAGCCTGATCTAGCATGGTTTCGACCGTAAAGCTCTGATAGGGGTCGCGCATTGGCTCGGCCGCGGTTCTTTGCGCGGGAGGCGAAGACTCGGGTGCTGTGTGCTCTGGGTCAGCGCGCCAGTTGCTCATTGTCTGACAATCGCACTGGTCTCCTCTTATGCTCGGATGCTAAGAAATCCTGCCGATCTGCGATCTGCGGCGAATCATGTCGCGCATTCCCTTGCGCGCCAATGTTACGCCGAAGTAACGTACTCGCCAGTAGCAAGTCGGGGCATCGTGGCTGATCAGTCGCCCGCTGCGCGTCGCGGCGCTCCGCAGGAGCCCAGCAAGGAGACGGATACATGGCAATACTCAAACGTGCTGGCGGTGCGCTGTTCGCCGTTGCCGCTGTGGCCGCGGCCGTCGGCCTCAGCACTGCCCCGGCGATGGCGTCGACGACGCTGACGGTGAAGGTGACCAACGGAGGCACGATCACCGCGACGGCGAAGACGACCGTGCTATCTGAGACGGTGAAGGGCGTACCGATCAACGTCACCTGTTCCACCAAGGGCAAGACCCCCGCGTCGGTATCGTCAGGCCCGGTTAAGACCGGTACTTACAAGGGCGCCACCCCGGTCAAGGTCGGCACGGTCACGAAGCTTTCCTTCAACAACTGCGAAGGCCCGCTGGGCGGGGTCACCAACAAGCCAGAGTCGTACCCGTACAGCATCAGCGTGGACTCGGCCACGAACAGCAAGGGCGAGACTGACGGGATCATCGGCCCGGTCAAGGTCGCGGTGTCAATGACCGGCTGCACCTTCTTGGTGACCGGCGAGGCGACGGGCTACTTTGACAACGCGAATCACACGCTCGTCGTTACGCCCAAGCTGCCGGTGAAGGCGCTGACGGCGGCGAAGCCGCTGACGGTCTCCGATGTGGATGGCTGTGACGGGATCATCGTCAACGGCCAGCACCCGACCTACACCGGCACCTATTCAATAAACCTCAAGGTCAGCGTCAACTCGACGAGCTGAACCGCAAGCCAAGGCCGGGTCCAAGCTCGGTCGGCGGTGAGCCGCCCGGCCCAGTGGCCGGGCGGCTCACCGGATTAACCGGCATACGAGCCACGGCGTGAGCAACTGCTAACCGCGGCAAACTCGGCGGGCGAAAGTGCGCCGAAGACCCGCGGTGGCCGCTACGGCGACCGTCGGGCCTACCTCGCACCAGGAGGCGATTGCGCGTGAGCGGCATGTCCGGGGGTAATCGCGCGGTCGAGCCCCCGGCCAGCGCACCCGGCCGCAAGCCGCGCAGCACCCGCAGGGTCACCGTGGCCAGCGCAATCGTGCTCGCTGCGGCGCTGCTCGCCGGCGGTGTCGGCATCGCGGTGGCAGCCGGCTCCGGCGGCACCCACGACGCCCGGGTCGGCCTGGGTCTGACGTGCCAGTTCCCGTCCGGCAGCTACCAAGTCGGCGCCGATGTCGCTGCGACTTTTCCGTCGGCCGGCACCGTCGGGCAGCCGATCCAGGTGACCAGCCTGCAAGTGACGCTCCGGTTGCCGGAGGCCGCGGTCAGTTACCTGCGCAGTCACGGAGCCAGCACGGTCAGCGCGTCGGAGTCGCTCGGCGTCACCGAGGCATCCGCGGGTACGCCGGTCCCGGTACAGTGGCCTGCCGAGACCTCAGCGGCCAGCACGCTCCCGGCAGCTGGCGGCCTGCAGATCACCACCGTGGGCAGCGCCGCCCCGGTCGCCGCCAGCCGGCCAGGCACGGTCGTATTCACCGTGACTGGGCTGGGCCTTACGCTGTCGCCCCATACCTCGGCCGGCGCCGCGACCCGCCCGGCTGCGATACAGGTCAGCTGCAAGCCCAGCGGCGGTGACCCAAGGCTGGCCTCGGTAGCGGTGACCGCAGTCAGCCCATCAGCGAGCCCGTCGGCGACGCCTTCGGCGAAGCCCGGTGCGGAAAGCACGGTGAAGTATCCGGCGCACTGCGCCGACATCCCGGTAATCGGGCCGGGCACCGCGGTCTGCGGCTGGATCACCGGCTACTCCGACGTCAAGAAGCTGTACGGCGCCGCGAAGCTCGGTCCGGGGCTGATCAACCTTGACTTCGCCTACAAGGCCGTGTTTAAGCCAGGCGAGCTAATCGAGAGCTCGCAGGGCGAGCTGTACTGGCCCGGTACCGAGCCGTATTACAAGGGCCACGAACAGCTTCCGCCGGTCACGGCGACGTTCCTGACCTTCAAGTTCGTGCCCGTGACGGCGACGCTCGTGCTGATCGAGCACGGCCCGATCAAGATTGTCTCCGAGTCAGGCATCACCGCACCGCCCTATCCGATCACCGTGACGGCGACCACGACGGTTTCGATCCACGTCTCCGACGTTACGGTGAACGGCCAGCCACTCGACGTCGGCAACGGCTGTCGTACCGCCAAGCCGACTCCGCTCAAGCTGGTGGGTCATGGGTTCAACACCATCCCGCCGAGCGGCTACACGGTTCCGACCGGCGGACCGCTGGCCGGGACCGTGACAATCCCGGCGTTCGTGCACTGCGGCGTGACCGAGAACCTGGACCCGCTGCTCACCGGCACGATTTCCGGACACGACAACTACGTGAAGATGACGCAGAGCAAGCTTTGCGGACCGTCGCAGCCGAAGGCCTGGACCTGCCCCCCGCCCGTTCGCCAGCCCATCCGCTGACGGGCTACCCCCACCGACCCGACCTCCCGCTCCCACCCCCCGCCCCCGCACGAAGGAGCCAGGACATGCACAGACCGAACCGGCCAGGATTCGCCAAGCCGGCCATCGCCATCGGGTCCACCGCGCTGCTGTCTATCGGTGCCCTCGCCGCCAGCGCCGGTTCCGCGTCGGCGGCCACCTACATACACGCGAAGTACAAGGTCACCGGGAGCACGACGCTCGCTGGCCCGAACGCCACGCTGCCGCTGGGCCCGGGCACGCTCGCCGCGACCGTCAACGCGAAGACCGGCAAGGTGACCGCGACGCTCACGCTGCCGGACGCGACGGGGTCGTTCGAGGAGTTCGGCATCGTCCCGGTGACCGCGACCGCCGAGTTCATCAACGACGGCCCGACCACCGGAACAGTGAACACGAGCACCGGTGCTGTCGCCACCACCTCCAAGATCACGCTGCGGATCGTGAGCCTGTCGGTCGCCGGGATCAACGTCCCGGTCGGCAACTCGTGCGAGACCGCCCAGCCCGTCGTCGCGGCGCTGAAGAGCCAGAAGGGCTTCAACATCCTGGCAGGCGGCAATGTGGCCGGGACCTACACGATCGGTGACTTCGCCAACTGCGGTCTGGCGACCCTGCTGATCAACCTCACGATTCCGGCATCGGGAAATTCGATCACGCTGACGCTCGGCAAGGCCAAGATCAGCTCATGATGTTGCCATCGCGCCTGGACCAGGACCCGGCGGTTACGCCGGGTCCTGGTCCGGTGACTGGCTTGACGGCACTATCACCCATGGTTACTGTGTTGCCGCCAGGGGGTCATGTTTTGTCCCTTTCGGCCGTTTGCCGCAACCGGACCCGCACCCGCGGGTGCCGATGACGTCGCTGGCATGCCCTGAAGAATCCGGCCGTTCGCACCGCAGGTCGCCATGCAGGGGCGGTACAGCGAACTCCAGCCGGGAGGCGAGATGGGCACCGAGGTCGTCGTAGAAGGACTGACCAAGTCCTTCGGACGCCACGTGGTGTGGAACGACGTCTCGCTGACCCTGCCGGCCGGCGAGGTGAGCGCCATGCTCGGCCCGTCCGGCACGGGCAAGACTGTCTTCCTCAAGTCGCTGGTCGGCCTCGTGCGGCCGGACCGCGGGCGGGTCCTCGTGGAGGGCATCGACACCGCCTCCTGCTCGGAGCGTCAGCTCTACCAGGTGCGCAAGCTGTTCGGGGTGATGTTCCAGGACGGCGCGCTGTTCGGCTCGCTGAACCTGTACGACAACATCGCCTTCCCGCTGCGCGAGCACACCAGGCTGACTGAGGCGGCAGTGCGCCGGGTCGTGCTGCAGAAGATGGACATGGTGGGCCTGGCGGGGGAGGGCCATAAGTTCCCTGGCGAGATATCCGGCGGCATGCGCAAGCGCGCCGGGCTGGCCCGCGCGCTGGTGCTCGACCCGCAGATCATCCTGTGCGACGAGCCCGACTCGGGGCTCGACCCGGTGCGCACCGCCTACCTGTCCCAGCTGCTCATCGACCTCAACGCGGAGATCGACGCCACGATCCTGATCGTGACGCATGACATCCAGATCGCGCGGACGGTGCCGGACAACATCGGCATGCTGTTCCGCGGCGGCCTCGTCACGTTCGGGCCGAGAGAGGTCCTGCTGACCAGCGACAACCCGGTGATCACTCAGTTCGTCAACGGCCGCAGGATCGGGCCGATCGGCATGTCCGAGGAGAAGGACGAGGCCACGCTGGCGCAGGAGCAGGCCTACGAGGCGGCGGGTGGCAAGGTCAGCAACGGCTCGCCAGCACTCGTGCCCCAGCTCGTGCCGAGCCCCGGCATGCCGGAGCGGCAGGCGGTGCGGCGGCGCACCGCCCGGGTGATGAGCATGTTGCACACCCTCCCGGCGCCCGCGCAGCAGGCGATCCTCTCCAGCCTCCCGGAAGGCAGCCGATCGTGACGAGCCCCGAGAGTTCGGTTCCCGGCGCCGGAGCGCTGCGGCAGACTGGCAAGCTGTTCGCGCTCGCGGCCAGCGTGCTCTGGCTGACGTTCAAGCGGCCGTTCCAGGTGCGCGAGCTGATCGAGCAGTTCTGGTTCATCGCCAGCGTCACGATCCTCCCGTCGATGCTGGTGTCGATCCCGTTCGGTGCGGTGATCACGCTCCAGGTCGGCTCGCTGACTCAGCAACTCGGCGCCGAGTCGTTCACCGGCGCGGCCAGCGTGCTCGCCGTGGTCCAGCAGGCCAGCCCGCTCATCGTTGCGCTGCTCATCGCCGGCGCCGGCGGCTCGGCGATCTGCGCGGACATCGGGGCCCGGACGATCCGGGAAGAGATGGACGCGATGGAGGTGATGGGCGTCTCGCCCATCCAGCGCCTGATCGTGCCCAGGGTGCTCGCCGCCTCCGGAGTCGCGCTGCTGCTCAACGGCCTGGTCTCAGTGGTCGGCGTGGCCGGCGGCTACTTCTTCTATGTGTACCTGCAGCACGGTACGCCGGGCTCGTTCCTGGCCAGCTTCTCTTCGCTCGCGCAGCTGCCCGACCTGTACATCAGCGAGATCAAGGCGCTCATCTTCGGCTTCCTGGCCGCCGTGGTCGCAGCGCACCGCGGGCTCAACCCACGGCCGGGCCCCAAGGGCGTCGGTGACGCGGTCAACCAGTCCGTGGTGATCGCGTTCCTGCTGCTGTTCTTCGTCAACCTCGTGCTCACGGCGATCTACCTGAAGATCGTGCCGCCGAAGGGAGCCTGATGAGTGCCACGACTGGCCGCAGCGGCCGACTTGACCAGTGGCTGGGCTGGCTCGACCTGCTCGGCGACCAGCTTGTCTTCTACGGCCAGGCACTGGCCTGGACACCGCGGGCCATCCGCCGGTACTCGCGCGAGATCCTGCGGCTGCTCGCCGAGGTGAGCTTCGGCAGCGGCGCGCTCGCCCTGATCGGCGGCACCGTGGGCGTGATGGTCGGCATGACGCTGTTCACCGGCACCGTCGTGGGCCTGCAGGGGTACGCGGCGCTCAACCAGATCGGTGCCGCCGCCTTCACCGGGTTCGTCTCCGCCTACTTCAACACCAGGGAGATCGCGCCGCTGGTGGCTGGCCTGGCCCTGTCCGCCACGGTGGGAGCGGGTTTCACTGCCCAGCTCGGCTCGATGCGGATCAACGAGGAAGTCGACGCGCTCGAGGGGATGGGCGTGCCCAGCCTGCCCTACCTGGTCACCACCCGCATCGTGGCCGGCGCCATCGCGGTGATACCGCTGTACGCGATCGGGCTGGTCAGCTCCTACTTCGGCTCGCAGCTCGTCACCGTGTACTTCGAGGGCCAGTCGGCGGGCACGTACGAGCATTACTTCGGGTTGTTCCTGTCGCCGGTGGACGTGCTCTGGTCGTTCCTCAAGGTGCTGATCTTCAGCGTCGTCGTCATCGGCGTGCACTGTTACTACGGCTACCGGGCGCAGGGCGGTCCGGCCGGCGTGGGCGTCGCCGTCGGCCGGGCGGTACGAACGTCCATCGTCATGATCAACGTCATCGACTTCTTCATGAGCCTGGCCATCTGGGGTGCGACGACCACGGTGCGGATAGCTGGATGAACCCGTCGCCGGGCTGGGTCAAGACGCGCCGCCGGCTCGGCGGTGTGGCGTTCCTGCTCGTCTTGGCCTTGCTCGTGTGGCTGTCGATAGCGGTGTACCAGAAGAAGTTCAGCTCGGCCGCGATGGTCACGCTGTACACGAGCAGCGCTGGCAACGAGATGCACCCGGGTGCCGAGGTCATGGTGCGCGGCGTTCAGGTTGGCACGGTCCGGCAGATCAGCGCGGATGGCAGCGGTGCGCGGCTCGAGCTCGCCATCGACCCCGGGCAGGTGCCACTGCTGCCCGCGAATGTGTCGGCGGAGATGGTGCCCACCACGCTGTTCGGCGAGCGCTACGTGGACCTGATCCTGCCGTCCCACCCGGTGCGGGCCCGGCTGACCAGCGGCAGTGTCATCCAGCAGAACCGCTCTGCGGACGCGATAGAGCTGGACAAGGTGCTCGACAACCTGCTGCCGATGCTGGCAGCGACGCAGCCAGACAAGCTTTCCCTGACGCTGACCGCGATCGCGGAGGGACTGCAGGGCAACGGCAAGACCCTCGGCCAGTCGCTGGTGACGCTGAATTCCTATCTCAAGCGGCTCAACCCGCAGCTACCGGAGATCGACGCGGACTTCACCAAGCTCGCCGAACTGGCCAGGACCTACAACCAGGCGGCCCCCGACATCGTGCAGGCGCTCGATGACTTCGGCGTGACCGGCCGGACCCTGTCGGCGCAGCGCGCCGACTTCGCCGCGCTGCTGGCCAACTTCACCACCGCCGCCAACGACCTGACGTCGTTCCTGGACGCGAACTCGACCAACGCGATCAGGCTGTCCGCGGACAGCGTCTCCACGCTGCGGATCCTGGCCCGCTACGCGCCGGAGTTCCCGTGCGTCCTGCAGCAGCTGGCGGCCTTCGTGCCGGACATGAACAAGGTGCTCGGGGCGGGCACGGACCAGGCGGGCCTGCACGCGAGCGTGGACGTGGTGCAGCCGCCCGGCCGCTACCTGCCCAAGGTCGACACGCCGGTGTATGGCGACAACCTGGGCCCGCACTGTTACCCGGTGCCGTTCCGCGGCGTGCGGCTCGACGACGGTGCGGGCACGAACGCGACCACCGGGAGTGCGGCCGGCCCGAAGACGGGAAGCACGAAGACGGGGACCACGAAGGCGGGGAGCGCCAAGGCGGCCAGCACGACGGCAGCATTGAGCAACTACGGCCCCGCCGGGCTCGCCGCTTCGCCCGCGCAGGCCGAGCTGGTCAGGGAACTGGACGCGCTGTCACTCGGCAGCCCGGTCTCCTCGCTGCCGTACTGGGCGTCGCTGCTCACCGCGCCGCTGTACGCCGGCACCGAGGTCCGGATCGGGTGATGCGCAGGTGAAACGCAAGAGCCTCGCCGGGCCGCTGGTCAAGTCGCTCATTTTCGTGGTCGTCACGGTGTTCGTCACCGCGATCCTCGGCGTCTCGATCGTGTCCACCGGCCCGTCGGCGACCGTCGGCTACCGCGCCGTCTTCTCCGACGTCACCGGCCTGACCGTGGGCAGCGACGTCGACATCGCCGGCGTGCGGGTCGGCCAGGTGACCTCGCTTACCGTCTACCACCGCAACCTCGCGCTGGTCGGGTTCTCGGTGCAGTCGGGCAGGCAGCTGCCCGCATCGGTGACCGCCACGATCAGGTACCTGAACCTGGTCGGCCAGCGCTACATCGAACTCGCCCAGGGCACCGGGCCGGTGGACCGCGCACTGCCGCCCGGCGGCACGATCCCGCTCGCGCACACCACGCCCGCGCTCAACCTCACCGAGTTGTTCGACGGCTTCCAGCCGCTGTTCCAGGCCCTGTCGCCGGGCGACGTGAATAAGTTGTCCGCCGACATCATCGACGTGTTCCAGGGCGAGAGCCCCAATGTCACAGCGCTGACCGCGGCCGTAGGCTCGCTCACCTCGGCGCTTGCGACCAGGGACAAGGTCATCGACGACGTGATCGACAACCTCAACTCCGTGGTCGGCACGATCAGTTCGAGGGACACCGCGCTGCGCAACCTGATCACCTCGCTGCAGGAACTTGTCTCCGGCCTCGCCGCCAACCGGCAGCCGATCGGCCAGGCGATCTCCGCGATCGCCAGCCTCAGCAGCGCCACCGCGGGCCTGCTGCAGGTGGCAAGGCCACCGCTCAAGGACGACATCACCCAACTGGGGCGGCTGGCCGGCAACCTGGCCGACAACTCGGCGACCGTAAACGAGTTCCTGCAGGACCTGCCCATCCAGATGACCGACATCGCCCGGCTGGCGTCCTACGGGTCCTGGATCAACTTCTTCCTCTGCGAGGCCACGGTGAGCGGCGTGCACATCGCGGGGCATGGCGGCACCACATCCAAGGGCGTACCTGTCACCGCGGCGAGGTGCACGTCATGAAGCGGATCACCATCAAGCCGCTCAGGGAGCGCAACCCGATCCTGGTGGCGGTCGTGGGCCTGGTCATACTCGCGGTCATCGCCTCGCTCGTCTACTTCTACAACGACTTGCCGGTCATCGGCGGCGGCACCGGGTACACCGCGTACTTCGCCGAGGCGTCCGGACTGCAGGCGGGCAACGAGGTCAGGATCGCCGGGGTCACCGTCGGCTCGGTGACCGGCGTGAGCCTGGACGGCGACAAGGTCGCGGTGACGTTCGACGTCAAGAACGCCTGGGTGGGCGACCGCACCACGGCAGCCATCGAGATCAAGACGCTGCTCGGCGACAAGTACCTGGCGATCGACCCGCTGGGCACGGCCGCCCAGAACCCGGCTGTGCCCATCCCGCTGTCCCGCACTGCCTCGCCCTACGACGTCACGCAGGCCTTCAGCGGCTTCGCTCAGCAAGTCAGCCAGATCGACACGGCCCAGCTTGCGCAGAGCCTGCAGAGCCTCTCCGACGCGTTCGCCACGACGCCGCCCTACGTGCGCCAGGCCCTGCGCGGCCTGGCCTCCCTGTCGGCATCCGTCGCGTCCAAGGATGCCGAGGTCACAAGCCTGCTGGCCGGGGCCAAGAAGGTCACGGGCACGCTGGCCGGCGAGGACGCCAGGTTCGCCGCCCTGCTCGACGACGGCAACCTGCTGCTCGCCGAACTGCGCCAGCGGCAAGACGCGATCTCCGCGATGCTCACCGACACCCGGGAGCTTGCCGTGCAGATCTCCGGCCTCGTGAACGACGACCAGGCACAGCTGACTCCGGCGCTGCAGGCGCTCAACCAGGTCACCGACGTGCTGCAGGCTAACCAGGCCAACCTCACCAAGGCGCTCGCGCTGGCCGGCCCCTACTACAAACTGGTCGGCAATGCCCTGGGCAACGGCCGTTGGTTCGACGTTTACCTGTGCGGCCTGATCACCCACACCGACCTGCCTGACAACACGCCGGCTTCAGGCTGCGAACCACCGAAACCGTAGGTGCAGAACCATGATGACGAGGAACGACAGTCCGGCCGACGCGGCGCCCGCGGCGTCACGGTTCGGGCGGCTGGTGCGGACCGCCCGGGAACGCTGGGTGCTGAGCATCGGCGCTGTCGTCGTCGCCGCTGCCCTGGTGGCTGGCGGGTTGCTGGTCTATCAGGCCGCGCATCCGAGCACGCAGGTCACCGCCTACTTCTCCGAGGCGATCGGCGTCTACCCGCAGTCCACGGTGCGGATCCTCGGTGTGCCCGTCGGCACGGTGGACTCGGTGCAGCCGGACGGCACGGACGTCAAGGTCACCATGACCATTGACAATGGCATTCACGTCCCGGCAGATGCGGACGCCGTCGTGACAGCTCCGAGCGTCGTGTCCGACCGGTACATCCAGCTGGAGCCCGCCTACACCGGCGGACCGCAGCTTGCCAGCGGTGCCGTCATCCCGGTGAGCCGGACCGCGGTGCCGGTCGAGGTCGACCAGGTGTACGCCAGCCTGGAGAAGCTCGCCAACGCGCTCGGGCCGAACGGGGCCAACAAGCACGGCGCGCTCAGCAACCTGATCAAGACCGGCGCGGCCAACCTCGCGGGCAACGGCGGCTACCTGCGGCAGATGATCACCGAATTCGGCGGGCTGTCCAAGACGCTGGGCAGCAACTCCGGCAACCTGTTTGCCTCGATCGCCTACCTGCAGCAGTTCACCAGCATGCTGAAGCAGAACAACGGCCAGGTCCAGCAGGCCGAGCAGCAGCTAGCGCAGGTGGCGGCGTTCCTCTCCGCGGACCGCCAGGAGCTGTCCAGCGCACTCACCGACCTGGCCGTGGCACTGAACCAGGTCAAGACGTTCATCGGCAACAACCGCGACCTGCTCGAGGCGAACGTCAACAAGCTCGCGTCGATCACCTCGATCCTGGTCAAGGAGCGGGCATCGCTGGCCGAGGCGCTCGATGATGCCCCGCTCGCCGCCGACAACCTGGTCAACGCCTACGACACCACCACGCACACGCTGGACAGCCGCGGCGACCTGCTCGAGCTCGAATTCGGCAAGGGCAAGCTGGTGACCTCGGCATCCGGCGCCCCGGTCGGCTCGGTGGCGGTGCCGGCCTCCGAGCTAGCCCTGCTGCCGCCGCTGCCGCTGCCGTCAGCGGGCACCGTCTACGGCACGCCGCAGGCCCTGTCGGCAGGGGGCGGCGGATGAGGGCCCTCGGCTGGCGGCAGCTGCCCCTGGCTGGCGGCGCGGCGCGAGTGACGGTCACCGCCCTGGCCGTCGCGGTGCTGGCCGCCACCCTCCTCGCGGGCTGCGGGTCGAGCGGATTCAACGGCATCTACAACCTCCCGCTGCCCGGTGGTGCCAGCCTCGGTTCGCATCCCTACCAGGTAACGGCGCAGTTCTCCAACGTGGCCGACCTGGTGCCGCAGTCTGCGGTCATGGTCAATGACGTGGCGGTCGGCCGGGTGACGAAGATCTACCTGCCGCAGGGTAGCTGGACGGCGAACGTCACGATGCTGGTGAACGGCAGCGTGCACTTGCCAGCCAATGCGATCGCCCAGGTCAGCCAGTCCAGCCTGCTCGGCGAGCAGTACATAGCACTGTCCGCGGCACCCGGGGTGAAGCCGGTCGGCACCCTCGCCAACCACGCGGTGATCCCGCTGTCCCGGACGACCACCAACGCGACGGTCGAGGAGGTGCTCGGCGCGCTGTCGCTGCTGCTGAACGGCGGCGGAATCGACCAGCTGCACACGATCGTGACTCAGCTGGACGCGGCGCTGTCCGGCAATGCGCCGCAGATCCGCTCGCTGCTCGTCGAGATCCGGACGACGCTGACCAACCTGGACTCGCACAAGCAAGCCATCTTCGCCGCGCTGGCCGGGCTGAAGTCTTTGTCCGCCACGCTGGCCGCCAGGGACCGGCAGATCGGCAGCGCGCTCGACAACCTCACGCCCGGCCTGCAGGTGCTCGCCGACCAGCAACAGCAGCTCGTCACCATGCTCGACTCGCTGAAGCGGCTGAGCGGCGTCGCCGTGTCGACCATCAACGCCAGTCAGGCCGACCTCGTCGCCGACCTGCGAGACCTCTCGCCAACCCTGCGCGAGCTGGCCGACGCCGGGCAGAACCTGCCGCTCGCGCTGCAGGTGCTGCTGACCTACCCGTTCACCGACCAGGTGATCAAGGACGTCAAGGGCGACTACCTCAACGTGTACCTCAACCTGGAGGCGAAGAAGGGGACGACGGTGATCCCGCCGATCCCGGTGCCGCACAGGAAGAAGAAATAGCGATGCTCACCCGTGCCACCCAGGTGAAGCTGGCCGTGTTCGCACTGCTCAGCGTGCTAGCCCTGGGCTACACCGGTTTCCACTACGCCGACCTCGGCCGCTACATAGGGCTGCGCGGCTATTACGTGGTCCGGCTCGAGCTGGCGAACGGCGGCGGGATCTACCCGGCCGCCGACGTGACCTACCGGGGCGTCTCGGTGGGCCGGGTGGGCGCCATGCAGCTCACCGACAGCGGCATCCAGGTCGACCTGGACATCAGCGACTCAGCGCCACGGATCCCGGCCCGGCTGCAGGCCGCGGTCGCCGACCTGTCCGCGGTGGGGGAGCAGTACGTCGACCTGCGCCCCACGACGTCGGCGGGTCCCTACCTGACCGCCGGCAGCGTGATCCCGGAGCGGGACACACAGCTGCCGCTGCCGGTCACCAGCGTGCTGAACAGCGTGGAGACGCTGGCCACGTCGCTGCCGCTGTCGTCACTGCGCTCGCTCACCGACGAGCTGGCCGACGGTTTCGGCGGCCAGGGCAGCGACGTTTCGGACATCGTCACCGGGAACGCCGAGCTGATCCGTGCCGCCGACGCCACTCTGCCGCAGACCAGCACGCTGATCAGGGACAGCCAGGAGGTCATCGACACCCAGGTCGCCGAGAGCAGCGCGCTCGACTCGTTCAGCCGCAACCTCATGCTGCTCGCCCGCCAGCTGGCCGGCTCCGACGCGAGCATCAGCCAGCTCCTGTCCGGCGGCCCGCAGGCTGCGGCGCAGGTCGCCGACCTGCTGGCCGGCACCAACCCCGGCCTCGGCGACCTGATAGCAAACTTGCTGACGACCTCGGAAGTGTCGATGGCCAGGGGACCGGCGCTCGATGAGCTGCTCTCCGCGCTGCCCGCTGCCGTCGCCATCGGGTCTACCGCGATCAACGCCAAGGGGGCCAAGTTCGGGCTGGCCCTGACCTTCTTCAACCCGCTGCCGTGCACCGACGGCTACGGCGGCACCGACTACCTGAACGGGCTCGACACCACCCCGAACCCGCCGCTGAACACTTCCGCCTACTGCGCGTCGCCGCCCAGCAGCGGCAAGGACGTGCGCGGCTCGGCGAACGCGCCGAGCTTCGGCGGCGTCCCATCACCGGCGGAGGCGGGCATCGCCCAGCTACTCGGCGTACGGCCGTGACACTCGCCGTGACTGCATACCATGTCAGCAGCCCGCTCCAGCCGTCCGGGGAGGTGACCAGATGACCAGCGAGCAAGCGATGCCTACTCGGGGGGACGACCCCGCGACCCCCGCGGTGCCTACTGCGGGGGATGACTCCCCGACTCCCGGGGACCCAGCTCAGCGGAACGGGGCAGCCCCGGTAGGCGACTCCCCGGCGCACGCCGGACCCGCCTGGCGGCGGAACCCGCTGCTCGCCACGGCCTGCGCGCTGCTGGCCGTGGCCATCGTGTTCGCCGCCTGGGCCGGCTGGTCCTGGCTGACCGCGCCCCGTGCCTCGGCCGCCGCCGCGGTTCGCGACCAGGCGCTGCGCGCGGGTGAGCAGGCCGTGCTGAACTTCAACACGCTCGATTACCGGACCGTGAACCAGGGCCTGAACTTGTGGGAGCAGTCGTCCACGGGGACGCTGCATGCCGAGATCGCGGCAGGCCGGTCGTCGTTCGCGAAGCAGATCACGCAGGCCAAGTCGGTCACCACCGCGAAGATTCTGGACGCCGCGTTGACCAGGCTGAACGCCGCAGCCGGCACCGCGTCGATCATCGTCGCCATGCAGATCACCGTCACCACGGGCAAGGGGTCTGCGGCCACGAAGCAGAGCCGGCAGGAGGGCGTGCTGACCCGGACCAGCTCGGGCTGGAAGCTCAGCTCGCTCGGGCAGGTCCCCGTTGGGGCCGCGGCATGACCCCCGCCCAGAGCCCGCAACCGACGGCCGAGTCGGCGGATCTGCCCGTTCCCCCCATGGCGGACGTCCCGGCGGGGGATCGCGGTGCTGCCCGCCCCAGGCGGCGGGTGGTCCTGGTGGCGGTGCTCGGCGCGGCGACCGTTGTCCTCGGGGCGTTCGGCATCTGGGCCACTGTGACCGCGCACGACTTGCGGGCCGCCGCGGCGTCCAGCAACGGGGCGCTCGTCGACGCCAGCGCTACCACCGCGGTGACCCGCCAGGTGTCCGGCGCGGTGGACACGATCTTCTCCTACAGCTACGCCGATACGGGCCGGACCAGGGCCGCCGCCCAGAAGCTGCTCACCGGATCGGCGATCCGTCAGTACGACCAGCTATTCGCGCTGGTCGAGCGGCAGGCGCCCAAGGAGAAGCTGGTCGTCACCACGCGGGTCACCAACGTCGGCGTGGAACTGCTCAGCCAGGGCCGGGCCAGGCTGCTGGTGTTCGCCAACCAGCAGGACACCGTCAGCGGGACCGGCAAGGCCAGCTACGGCGGGGCAATGTTCGCCGTCACGGCCGTGCGCCAGGGCGGCAGCTGGAAGATCGAGGACATCGATACCTTCACCGGATGATCGTGGCTGGCTAGCGCTGATCCGACCGCAGTGCAGCGTCGATGCTCGTGTACACGGACGGCTTGCAGCTGACGGCGCTTAGCTGCACGGCGTCGTAGAGATCTCTCGACCAGACGACCAGGCGCAGCGCCGACCCGCGGGAAGCGAGAGCACGATTCGTCCGGAGCAGGCCGTCCAGGCCGCGAGCGTCCCACCACTCCACGAGCGCCGTGTCGGCCACGAGCAGGGTGATGCCGGGGGCCCAGGCCGTCAGGACGAGGCTTCCGGCGTCGACGCGCGCGCGGGCGCGGATGTCGGCGGGTAGCCGGACGACGCTGCAGCGGTCCGCGGTCACGGTCGTCACGGGGCATGCTTGCGGGAGCTGTGCCGGATGCCATTGTGGCCAGCGCGCCTGGTGGTACACAGACGCTCACCTCCGGGCCACGTTGAGGCTGATATTGGGCGGGGAGCCTGCCGTAGGGCGGCATGCGTATGTTGTCAACGATCTAGTTTGTCTGACAATTATGCAGATACAGTACGGTAGCCGTCAACATACCGACGGTCACCTGCCGCCTGGCAACGGGCAGGAGGAGAACCTTGGTCGCAACGACGCGCGTGCCTCGGTGGGTCGCGGCGAAGAGTGCGCTGCTCGAGCGCATCAGCAGCGGTGAGTGGCCCGCAGGCGAGCGGCTGCCGGCCGAGCCTGAGCTCGCCCTCGCGCTCGGCGTGAGCCGAGCCACGCTGAGGGAGGCGCTGCGTGCGCTGGCCGAAGAGGGATACATCCAGCGCAAGCCGGGGGCCGGCACCCGGGTGGCCAGCCGCGGGATCCTGCCAGCCAGCCTGGACAACAACGTTGGTGTCGCCGACATCATCAGGGCCATGGGCATGCTGCCCGGGACGAGCAGCCTGGAGTACCACATTGCGGCGGCTCCAGACGACGTCGCGGTCGACCTCGCACTCGGTGACCGGCGCAGAGTTGCTGTCATCGAGCGCGTCCGCACGGCCGACGGCAATCCCGTCGTGTTCTCGACGCACTACTACCCGCCGGACGCCAACTGGGACGACGGCAAGCTGCTGGCGGGCTTCGATGGCGAGTCGCTGTATACGCTGCTGGAAGACCGGGCCGGCATCCAGATCCGGTACTCCACGGCCACCATCAGGCCCGCCCGAGCCGATAGCGCGCTAGCGGCCCGCCTGGCAACCAGCGAAGGCGCGCTCCTCATGCATTTCCGCCAGATCGACTTCGACGTCCGCGGCAGGGCGGTCATCTTGTCGAGCGAGTACTACCGAAGCGACGCTTTTGAGTTCACGATTTTCCGCCGCGGGCCCAAGGCTCCGCCGCAAGCCGGGCGGTAGCCGGCGGGTGATCAAGGTTGCGGCGCGGCCTCGTCCAGTTTGTGCGGCCGCGCGGGCAGGCCCTGACGCCGCCTGAGTCCGGCGATCGTCGCGACCACGGCTGCAGCCGCGATCGCGAAGCAGGCGATGGTGACCGACGTTTCCGTCTTGAAGCTGGTCGGGTGGAACACGAACGTCTGCAGGAAATTCTTGAACAAGATGTAGCAGTTGACCGCGATCCCGACTGCGGGCGTCACGAGGTGGGCGAGCCAGTTGATCTCTGCGCGGTGATAGCGGAGGTGATAGACGATGTTGGCTGCGCAGGTCAGCGTGTACGGGATGAGGATCAAGAACACGTAAGCCTCTCCGATCCACATGAACGCAAGCGACGGGTCGGCGTTCTGGTACACGGTGATGAGGACTGGCAGCACGAGACAGCAGGCCAGCACGAGCAGCTGAGCGCGCCACGGGTTGCTGTGCTCGTCGGTGCGCGCGAACATGCGCGGCGCCAGCTGCTCTCGGGCCAGTGCAAACAGCTGGCGGCTTGCCGCGCTGGACACCGCCGACAGCGAGGCGAGGACCGCGGTGAAGCCAGTCAGCGGGACCATTACCTTCAGCGCTCCGAGGTAATGCGCCGCGACGAGGTAGATGGGCGTGAACTGCCCGGACCTGACGTAGGCGGCCATCGTGTGCGCAGGGACGCTGTTCATGATCCCGAAGGAGGTGACCGCCCAGTAGGCGCCCGCGCCGAGCGTCACGAGGATCGTGGCCTTCGGGACCAGGGCCCGGGGCGCCTTCGCCTCCTCCGCGACCGGCGCCACGATGTCGAATGCCGCGATCGACAGCACGGCGAACAGTAGCGCGGCAACGAAGCCGGACCAGGATGTGGCGCGGTCCGGATTTAGCGGCTGCCAGGACAGGCGGCCCGCGAGAGCTTGGCTGACCACGATGTAAGCAGACAGGGCTGCGACGAAGCCGGCCTCGACGCAGATGAACAGGCCGATCACACGTGCCGATATGCGGATGCCCCGCTGGGTGAGCACGCCGACGGCGAGTACGCAAAGGATGCCGCCGGTCATAGCCGTGGCCGTATCGGAATGGACGCTTGCCACGTTAAGCAGCGAATTAAAAAATAGACCGAACATAACCGGCTGGAGCGCCGCCCCGACTATATAGGTGCCGACGAGTATCCAGCCGAGCCAAATGCCAAGTCCGGGGAAGGTCGCTTCCCACAGCCAGGTGAATGTCGAGCCGGCTGATGGCCGCCGGCCGTTCATCACCGCATAGCTGACGGCGGTCGGCAGCATGAGCAGCGTGACAGCGATGAATGCCAGCGGGACCACCGGCCCGGTGAGCCCCTCCATGATCCCGAAGGTGAGGTAGGCGGCCAGGGCGAGGCCCATGTAGGCGATGCCCAGGGTCACCAGGCTGGGAAGCCGGAGCGCGTTCCTGCTGAGGGCCGCCCCGGCAGGGCCGGCTGGCGGCGCCCGGCCGGCGACGCCGGCCGGGCGGCCCTGACTCTGCGCGTAACGTTTCAGCGTCCCGATTGCTTTCCGGATCGGCCAGGTGACCGGGGACTCCTTTTCAGGCTAACTGCTGTCAGCTGCACTGTCGCCAGGTCGGTTGCATTCACCGGGTATGTCAGGCAAACGAATTCTGAGAAAACCCAGGCAGGCTCCTGCCGGACCTCTTTTTGCCGGCCCCGTCCGGGAGTTACGGTCAGCATGTTCACGATCGAAGGACGATGAGCCGTGGCGCTGATGGGCGTGGACGTCGGGACCAGCGCGACCAAGGGGCTGGTCATCAGCGACGACGGCGCCAGCCTCGCGCTGGCGCGGCGCAGTTACTCCGTCGCGTTCCCTGCCGCCGGCTTGGCCGAGATCGATCCGCGCACCGTCTGGGCCGCCGTGCGGGATGTCATGCAGGAGCTCGCCGCCCGGACGCGGGACCAGGGTCATGCCGTCCGTGCGATCGCACTCTGCGTGTCCGGAAACGAGTCGACGCCGGTGGACAGGTCCGGCCATCCGCTCTATCCGACGGTCATGGGAACCGACTCGAGGTCAGCGGACGTGGCGGCGTGGTGGGAGCGCACGGTGGGCCGGTGGGGGGTCTACTCGGTCACTGGCATCCCTGTCCATCCCATGCACCCGCTCGTGCGGCTCATGTGGCTGCGCGACCACGAGCCTGCGGTGTTCCGGCGGGTGGACAAGATGCTGTGCTGGGAAGAGTTGTTCGGCTACTGGATGGGCGCCGGTCCGGTCACGGACCTGTCCATCGCGTCCTGCACGATGGCCTTCGACATACGCGACCGGCGCTGGTCGGCCGACCTGCTAGCGGTCGCCGGGATCGATCCCGCCGTGTTCCCGCGAGCTGTCAGCTCGGGCACGCCCGTTGGCAGCATGAGCGCTGTGCTGGCCGGCGAGCTTGGGTTCGCGGTCCCGCCCGTCATCGTGGCTGGCGGATTCGACCAGCCGATGGCGGCGCTCGGGGCGGGCCAGCTCGCGCCCGGTGACGCCGGCGTCGGGACCGGGAGCTGGGAGGCGCTACTGGTGGTGTGCCCGCAGCCGCGGCTGGTACCGGAGCTGCTGGATGCGGGCTATCCGTTCGGCTGCTACGTAGCAGGAGACCTGTACTACACGGCCGCCAACAATCCCGGCGCCGGCAGCGTCCTGCAGTGGTTCAGGGACGCGCTCGGCGGGCAAGAGGTCGCCCTGGCGACGCGTACCGGGCAGGACGCGTTCGACTTGCTCGTCGCGCAGGCGACGAGCTCGCCGACCAGCCTGCTTGTGCTGCCGCACTTCGAAGGCTCGTACAACCCCTGGATGAACCCGCGGTCCCGCGGTGTGTTCGCCGGGCTGAGCCTGCGCACCACGAAGGCGGATCTCATCAAGGCTGTGCTTGAGGGCATCACGTATGAGCTTCGCGAGAACGTGCGGCGGCTCGAGGCAGCTGGCGTCGAGATCGGCGAGCTTGTCGCTACCGGCGGTGGCGCTCGCTCGGATACCTGGCTGCAGCTCAAGGCTGACATGACCGGCAAGGTCATCAAAACGGTGAACGTCGAGGAGGCCGGCTGCTTCGCGGCTGCCTGCATGGCCGGAGTCGGCACTGGCGTGTACCCGGACGTCGCGGCGCCGGTGCGCGAGCTGGTCAGGCCGCGGAAGGTCTTCCTGCCCCGGCCGGATCACCAGGAGTTCTACGAGGCGATGGCGCCGAAGTACCGGAGGCTCTACGAAGCCCTGGCGGCACTCGGTGACGCTCCGCAGCCCGCCACCTGGAGCTGATCAGTCCGCCGTGCGGCGGTGCCGCCGAACGGCGGACAGCCCGGCCACCTGGTGGCCCTGCGCGCAGCGCAGCTCGGCGGTGACGGGCTCGTCGCAGCCGTCGTGGCGAAGCTCGATCGGACCGCCGTCGGGCTGCAGCCAGCGGTCACCCCACTGCATCAGCGCCACCATGGCCGGCAAGAAGTCCGCACCCATCGCGGTGAGTGCGTAGCCGTCCCGAGTTCGGGCGCCAGGGTCGCGGTAGGGCTCGCGGCGCAGCAAGCCGGCATCGGTCAGGTCACGCAGCCGCGCTGCGGTGACCGGCTCGCTCAGCCCGGTGCGCGCCGCGAAATCCTCGAATCGGGTCGCGCCGTAGAACGCCTCGCGCAGCACGAGCAGCGCCGAGCGCGTGTGCACGACGTCGGCAGCCTTTGCGAGCGAGCAGCGGGTCGCCTGCCACGATGCCCGCGGCTCGAGCTCGCCCGTCATCCGGATCACGGTATCCATGTCGGTCAAGCATAACTGGCTTAGCAAGTTCTCAGCTAGCCTGTTACGATGCTGGCTATGGAATCCATAAGCCAGCTTGACCGGCCGGGTGCTCCCTGGCTCCGGCGCCGCGGCGACGCTTCTCCCGCCCTGGTCATGTGCATCGTGTGCGCCGGCGTCGTGCTGGCCTCGCTGGACCTGTTCATCGTCAACGTGGCACTTCCGGACATCGCCCGCGACCTGCACCAGCGCGACCTGAGCACGCTGTCGTGGGTGCTCAACGCGTACGCGATCGTCTACGCCGCGGCGCTCGTGCTGCTCGGCCGGCTGTCGGAGGGCAGGCGGCGGGAGAACGGCTTCCTGCTCGGCGTCGCGGTGTTTACCCTCGCCTCGGCGGCCTGCGGCGCCGCTCCCGACCTGGCGGTGCTCGTTGCGTTCCGGATCGTGCAAGCGGTCGGCGCCGCGCTGCTCACGCCGACTTCGCTCAGCCTGGTGCTGGCCACCACTGCGCCGCAGCGGCGGCACAGTTCGGTCCGGGCGTGGACGGCCGTCGGTGGGTTGGCGGCAGCCCTCGGCCCAGTCGTTGGCGGCTTGCTCGTCACCGCGAGCTGGCGGTGGGTGTTCTACGTCAACGTGCCCATCGGGCTGCTGGCGCTGGTCGTCGGATGGCTCAGGCTGCCGCGGGTGCCCGGTCACCCGGTACCGCGGCCGGACGCGATCGGCGCGGTGCTGGTGACCACGGGGGCCGCGGTGCTGACGCTCGGCCTCGTCGAGGGCAACGACTGGGGCTGGGCGAACGTCCGCACTGTGGTGGCGCTCGCGGTCGCGGTCGCGGCGCTCGCGGCGTTCGCCCGGCGGTGCGCACGCCACAGTTCGCCCCTCATCGACGCCGCGCTGTTCCGGGTCCGCGCCTTCAGCGGTTCTTCGCTGGTCGCCGTGGTCTTCTCGGTCGCGTTCGCTGCCATGCTGTTCTCTCGCGCTTCCTGGCCAGCGTCGGGACGCCCCCGGCGAGCGGAAGCTCAGCAGGGGCGCGCCCGCTGACCGCCGCAACCCTGCGCGGGCGTTACGGCTTCAAGTAGACAGGACGGCACAGTTCGATCGACCATCAGCGCGGCCCGGCGGACTCACGCCGGGCCGCGCTGATGCGCCGCCGGGTAGCCGGGGGCCGATATTCGC
>JASHTT010000268.1 GCA_030040415.1 Streptosporangiaceae bacterium
GGGCCGACGACCGCGCGGCTTTCCAGCAGGTCCATCAGCCGCCCGGCCTTCGCGAACCCGACCCTGAGCTTGCGCTGCAGCATCGACGTGGAGCCGAACTGGGTGCTGACTACCAGTTCGGCCGCCTGCAGCAGCAGGTCCAGGTCGTCGCCGATGTCAGCGTCGACCTCGCGCTGCTTGCCTTCCGGTGCGACCACGTCCTCGCGGTACGACGGCTCACCTTGCTTCTTGCAGTGCGCGACGACCTCGCGGATCTCCTTCTCGGTGACGTAGGCGTTCTGCAGCCGTATCGGCTTGCTGGTGCCCATCGGCAGGAACAGCGCGTCACCCTGCCCGACCAGTTTCTCCGCTCCAGGCTGGTCGAGGATGACCCGGCTATCGGTGAGGCTGGACGTCGCGAAGGCGAGCCGGGATGGGACGTTCGCCTTGATCAGCCCGGTCACCACGTCAACGCTCGGGCGCTGGGTGGCTAGCACCAGGTGGATGCCCGCCGCGCGGGCTAGCTGGGTGATCCGGACCACCGAGTCCTCGACGTCACGCGGCGCGACGATCATCAGGTCGGCGAGCTCATCGACGATCACCAGCAGGTAGGGGTAGGGCAGGTACACGCGCTCGGAGCCGGGCGGCGGGGACAGCCTGCCCGCCCGCACCGCCTTGTTGAAGTCGTCCACGTGCCGGAAGCCCGACGCCGCGAGGTCGTCGTAGCGCCGTTCCATCTCACCGACGACCCATTGCAGCGCGTCCGACGCCTTCTTGGGGTCGGTGATGATCTGCGTGATGAGGTGCGGGATGCCCGCGTACGCGGCCAGCTCGACCCGCTTGGGGTCGATCAGCACCATGCGGACCTCGTCGGGTGTCGCCCGCAGCAGGATGGAGGTGATGAGGCCGTTGATGCTCGTCGACTTACCGCTGCCGGTAGCTCCGGCTATGAGCATGTGCGGCGTCTTCGCGAGGTTCGCGACAACTGTCCGGCCTTCGACGTCCTTGCCGAGGCCGACCACCATCGGGTGATGATCCCCGGCCGCCACCGGGGACCTGAGCACGTCGCCCAGGCTGACGATCTCCCTGTCGGCGTTCGGTATCTCGACCCCGATGGCTGACTTGCCGGGGATCGGGGACAGGATCCTGACGTCGGCGCTTTTCACGGCGTAAGCGATGTTCTTCGACAGCTGGGTAACCCGCTCCACCTTGACCGCAGGTGCCAGCTCTATCTCATACCTGGTCACCGTCGGCCCCCTGGTGAAGCCGGTGACCTGCGCGTCAACCTCGAACTGCTCGAGGACCGCGGACAGTGCCTCGACCACGCCCTCGTTGGCCCTGGTGCGCGCGCGGGGCGTGCTGCCCGGCTTCAGCAGTGCAACGGGCGGCAGCGTGTAGCTGGAGTCGGTGATGGCAGCGAGCGTCAGCTGCTCGGGCTTGCGTCCGGCCGCCGCGTCAGCCCCGGTGACGCCCGGTCCGCCGGCTGCCGCTGCTTCCTGACCGGGGTTGCCGCTCCATGGGTCGTGCCACTCCGCCGCGCCGCCCGCAGCACTTGCTCCGCTCGACCCGGGCCCGGAGAACATCACCGCCTCGGGCACCGGGTCGGCGTCTGCTGCCGCCGCCCCTGCGGTCTCCTCGCCGCGATCCAGCTTCCGCTGCCCGTCGGCCTGGCCGCGGCGCAGCACCCCGCCGAGCAGCGGCGTGTCGTAAGCCCGGGTGTGCTCGCCGACCTCCAGCGCTTCGGCTCGGCGCCGGCCGAGCCTGGCCAGCGGCCGGGATGCGCCGGCGTCCTGACCCTGCTCGGCGTCGGGATCGGGCCCGCCGCCGAAGAACAGGCGGTTCAACTCGGCGACCCGTTCCGGCACGCGATGCAGTGGCGTCCCCGTGACCACCAGCAGCCCGAGCACCGGGATGGCAGCCCACTTGGTGATCACGACGACAAGCGGTACCGACGCCGCGTAACCGATCAGCCCCCCGGCCGATCTGATCGCCGACCATCCGGCCGCCAGCCGCGGCGTGCCCGACGCAATGTGCACCAGGCCCAGAACGCCAATGATGAGCGCCGTCGAGCCGATGATCATCCTCGCCGTGTCGGCGTTGTTATCAGGATGCCGGAGGAACCGCCAGGCCAGCAGCACCAGCAGGATTGGCAGCGTCCAGGAGCCGGACCCGAGCATCGTGGCGACGGCGGTGCCGACGGGATGCAGCGGCCCCGCGGCGTGCCACCAGGTCGCCACCGCCGCCACGATCGCCGCGCAGAGCGCGAACAGGCCGAGCCCGTCCCTGCGGTGCAGCGGATCAAGATCGCGAGCGCTCTGGCCGAACGCGCGGAACAGCGCGCCGACGGTGTGCGCGAGCGCCATCCAGACGCCGGCGATGGCGGCGACGAGCCAGCCGCCGAGGATCACGAAGGGATTAGTGGGAACGTGCCTGTACCGGCTGGCGGCCGAGCCGCGCCGGCGGTTCGATCCGGAACTGCCGCGCCGGTACCCGGCGCGACCGCGCGACGAGGCCGTTGACCTTCGCCGGGCAGAACTGCCGGACTGACGCCCGCGGCCGTTCGTGCCGCCACGAGAGCGTGCTGCGCGATTGGGCGCACGGGTCGCCATGTTCCCAACGGTAGCGAGCGGTCAGCGAATCCCAGCGGAACCGGAGCCGCGTGTCGCGGCGAGCGCGATCACCGAACCCGCATACGCGCAGCGCGGCGCCAAACCGGCGCGGCGCGCGCGGCTACTGGAGCCGCGGGTTGATGTAGGCCGAGCTTTCCCTGCGCCAGAGCAGGAAGATGACCGCGAGGCCGATGAGCCAGCTCAGGCCGACGAAGATCGCTGTCACTGCGGCCCGGCTGGCCACGAGAACCAGGTAGATGGTGTTCAGCGCGAACAACACCGTCGCGACGATGCGCGCCCAGCTGCCGCCCTTCCCGTTTGCCCAGGCCATCCAGAGCCACAGCAGGACGCCGACGATAAGGACTATCACCAGGATGGCCACCGTGGCCGACTCGAGTGAGTGGATCTCCGCGACGGTCAGCGTCTTCTTGCCCTCGCTGCGGAGGGTGGCGTTGCTCTTGACAGCAGCCTTGCCGACCGCGCGCTTGATCCGGCCACTGAACGCCAGCGTGAAGATGACGCCGAGCACACCAAGGGCCGCGCCGGCGAACATGAGCCTGACAGCGTTCACCACGGTCTGCGGCTGAGGAGGCCGCTGAGGCATTGCGTTGCCCGCAGATCCGGTCGGATACGACTGATAAGTCATCGGAACTCCCTAGAGGTACCCCGGCGGGACACCGGAACTGGTGTTACGCCGACCACGGCTGGCGAGACGGCCGCGCTGGCGGCTGCGCCTGGGCCCGATAGACCGTAGCGCATCATGGCCTCAACGTACACGGAGGATAGCCATGCAAATCGCCCGTGTCGGAACTCCTAGCGCAGATCATGCACCGGTGGGCTCGATCACTCCCCCGGCCGTGATGTGCGCGGCGCCGTGCCCGCCGAAATCCTCCTCCGACAGCGAGTTGATCACGCCGATGGCGGCGCGGGACGGATCCACTTGAGGAATGCCCGGCGAGACCAGCCGCAGCGGCGTGATGCTGCCGCGCACGAACTGGCCTTGCGCGCCAAGCGTGATGTGCAGGATCGCGCTGACCGAGGTGATCGAGTCGAGCCCGAGAGTGTCGTAACCGCAGAAGTTGCCGAGGCTGTAGGCGATCAGGTGGTGGTGGTACCACTGGAATCCGCGCAGGACGTGCGGACCCGAGCCGACGACCAGGTCCGCGCCGGCGTCGATGACGCCGTGCGTGAACGCGAGCGAGTTGCCCCGGTCCTGGCCGAGGTACCACTCCGTGCCCGGGCGCACGTGCTGGGCCGTATCGCCCTCGGCGCCCAGGTGCTCCATGACGATGACCACCTGAGCGTGCTGCTTCGCCTTGCGGACGAGAGCTTCTGCCGCCGGGATGTCGAGCGCGTCGGCGTCGTAAGGCCAGGGCGCGAAACCGAGCAGCGCGATCTTGATGCCGTTCCTGGTCAGGTAGGTGATCTGGCCAGGCCGGCCCGCGTAGGCGAGCCCCGCCGCGCGCAGCACCTTGTTGGTGTTGGCCTCGCCCGCGTAGCCCGCGTCCAGGGTGTGGTTGTTGGCCACGTTGACCGCGGAGAAGCCGTCGCGTTTCAGGTCCATGGCCGTGTAGTCAGGCGTCTCGAACTCGTAGCAGTCGGTCTCGCCGGGGGCGCACTTGGACATCGGCAGGTCGCCGACCGCGGTCTCGAGGTTGCCCATGGTCAGGTCGCTGTGCAGGTGTGACCGCACGTCGTCCAGCAGCGACCCGGTACCGTCGGGTGGCCAGTCGTTCAGCGTGCCGAACGTCATGTCGCCGACCCAGTCGATGGTGAAGGTGGCCCGCGACGCCTGGGACGACGGCCTGGGGCTGGCGGACGGCGTGGTCCGGTGCGGCTCGCGGTTGGCCGCGGTATGGCCGGGATGGCCGCCGTGGCCGTTCCGGGCGGCAACCAGCGCCCAGCCGCCGAGCACGAGGACCGCGACAACGACGGCGCTTGCCAGCACCGCCGCGCGCCGCCCAGAGCCAGGACGCATGGGCCCGGAACCACCAGACCCGGAACCACCAGACCCAGATCCACCGGGCTCGGAACCCCAAGGCCCGGAAATCTCGGCCCCCGAATCACCGGGCCCGGAACCACTGGACCCGGGACGGCCACCCGCCCGGTGGCTCCCGTGCCGACGGGGACGTCCGCCCGGAAACTCCGGGTGGCTGCTAGCGGGCACGACCGTCTCGCCTTCATCGCCAAATGCGGGGTTCTGGCGCTCAGAATAGGGGTTGACCAGCGCAAAGGCGGCGCTTTGCAGACATCGGCGTGGCGAGCCGCCGGTCAGGTCTCCACGACCAC
>JASHTT010000269.1 GCA_030040415.1 Streptosporangiaceae bacterium
GGCCTCGCTGACCGGCATCCAGAACAACCTGCTGCCCTACTGGCTGAGCAGGAATCCCGGCCACGAGCTTGCCGCAGTCCCGCTGGCACAAGCCGCGAAGCTGGTGCGCGGCTACGGCGAAGCTGGCGATCCACTGGCACTGAGCATCTTCACCCAGCAGGCAGTGGCGCTCGGCCGGCTATTCACGATCGCCGCGAACTTTACCGATCCAGACGTGTACTTCCTCGGCGGCGGCGTGGTCGAGGCGTCGCCACACTTCCGCGACTGGTTCTGCGGCGTTGTCCGTGAGCACACCCTGCTCCGCGACGAGCAAGCGCGGGTGGCATCGATAGCACTGGTCCCCGACCTCGACATGGCGGGCGCACGCGGGTCGGCGATCGCGGCCCGGGCCGCGGTCCTGGCACAGCGCTGACGCGGCAGTCGAAAGTTTGCGGATAATTTTCGCGGCCGTTACTGTACCGGTTAGCTCATTCGCAAGGTACCGAGGAGGCCTGACTTAACCGTGTCTGAAACCGACGCTGACCTGGACAGATTCCCTGCGGGCTTCTTGTTCGGAACGGCAACAGCCGCCTACCAGGTCGAGGGGTCGGTGCACGCAGACGGCCGAGGCCCGTCGATCTGGGACACGTTCAGCCACACCCCGGGCAAGACCCGCAACGGCGACACCGGCGACATCGCGTGCGACCACTTCCGCCGGTATGACGAGGACCTGGACCTGATGACCGAGCTGGGCGTCGGCGCGTACCGGTTCTCGGTTTCCTGGCCACGGGTGCAGCCGACCGGCAAGGGCCCGGCCAGCACGGACGGTCTCGACTTCTACCGGCGGCTGGTGGACGGGCTGCACGCCAGGGGTATCGAACCTGTCGTCACCCTGTACCACTGGGACTTGCCGCAGCCGCTGCAGGACGCCGGTGGCTGGCCGGAGCGTGACACGGCCGCCAGGTTCGCCGAGTACGCGGCCATCGTCGCGCAAGCGCTCGGCGACGGCGTGGCCAGGTGGATCACGGTTAACGAGCCGTGGTGCGCGGCGTGGCTCGGCTACGGGATGGGCGTACACGCGCCCGGTCTCACCGACGTTGGCCTGGCCGCCGCGGCGCATCATCACCTGCTGCTTGGACACGGCGAGGCCGTCGCGGCCGTCAGGTCAGCCGTCCCGGCCGCGCAGATCGGCCTCTCGCTCAACCTTGGCGTTGCGCGGCCGGCCACCGACGACCCGGACGACGTCGCGGCGGCGCTGCGAGTTGACGGGAACCAGAACAGGATGTTCCTCGATCCGCTGCTGCGCGGCAGCTATCCGGCGGACATGCTCGAGCACTACCGCGGCCGGCTCCCTGGCCTGTCGGTGATCAGGGACGGCGACCTCCAGGTGATCTCGAGGCCGATCGACTTCCTCGGCATCAACTTCTACTCGCCGGGCACGGTTGCCGACGCCTCGCGCGCTGCGCAAGCCAACGCGGCGGGGTACTGCGTGCCGGACGAGCAGCCGAACCCGGTCTCGGCGGACCTGCGCGTGATCTCGGTCACCAGGCCCGCCTTCCCGCAGACCGCGATGGGCTGGGAGATCGAGCCTGGCGCCCTGACCGAACTGCTCACCCGTGTGCGCCGGGACTACGGGCAGATCCCGATGCTGGTGACCGAGAACGGGGCGGCGTTCGACGACTACGTCGAGCCCGAGGGCACGGTGCGCGATCCGGAGCGGATCCGCTACCTCGACGGGCACCTGCGAGCCGTCCTGCAGGCCCGCGAGGCCGGCGCGGACGTGCAGGGCTATTTCGTGTGGAGCCTGCTGGACAACTTCGAGTGGGGCTTCGGCTACTCAAAGCGGTTTGGCCTGGTCTGGATTGACTATCCGACCGGCACGCGGATCCCGAAGGAAAGCTTCCGCTGGTACGCGCGGGTGACGCAGGAGGGCGCGCTGCCGCCGTCGGGTAACGACGCGGGGTCAGCCTGAGCTAGTGCGCGGTGCGGGCCGGCCGCGTGACACCATGCTGCCCGTGCCGACTCCAGAGTTCATACTCGAGCTGCGCGCCAAGGTCGGCCACGACCCGCTGTGGCTGACCGCCGCGGGCGGCGTGGTGCTGGACGACAGCGGCAGGGTGCTGCTTCAGCGGCGGTCTGACACGGGTCGCTGGACGCTGCCCGGCGGCATCGTCGAGCCGGGCGAGCAACCCGCCGACGCCGCGGTGCGGGAGATCTACGAGGAGACTGGAGTTGTCGCGATGCCCGAGTCGCTGGTGTCGGTCACCGTCTCGGCGCCGATCACGTACCCGAACGGCGACAAGGTCCGCTACCTCGATCTCACCTTCCGGTTCCGCGCAGTGGGCGGCGAGGCCCGGGTGAACGACAACGAGTCCATTGAGGTCGGCTGGCATGCACCGGACGCTGCGCCGGAACTGAGCCCTGCCCAGGCCAGCCAGCTGCGGCAGGCACTGGATAGCCGCCGCGAGACCCGGTTCACGTTCTCCGGGCTGCAGCAGGTCCTTGGCCCGCCGGAGAACTGGTGACCCGCGTCACGCCGGCTTGCCCGGAATGACGGCCCAGGCCGGGGCATTGAAGCTGGTATGAGTTCCGATTCGCTTCCGCTGGGCGTGCTGGATTTCGTCGGCATCGAGTACGGGGAGAGCGCGGCCGCGTCGATCGCAGGCGCCGTCGGCATCGCGCAGGCCGTCGAAGCGGCCGGCTACCGGCGTTACTGGGTGTCCGAGCACCACAACATGACGAGCCTGGCCTGCAGCTCGCCCGAGCTGCTGACCGCGCACGTGGGCGCGCGCACCTCGCGCATCCGAGTCGGCGCCGCGGGGATCATGCTGCCCAATCACGCAGCGCTCAAGGTGGCCGAGACGTTCCGCACGCTGCTCGCGATGTATCCGGGTCGCGTCGACCTCGCGCTCGGCCGCGCGCCCGGCACTGATCCGCTGACCGCGCACGTACTGCGCCGGGGCATGGTGGCCGATCCGGCCGCGGAGTTCCCTGCTCAGGTCGGCGAGCTGCTGGCGTTCCTCGGCGATGGGTTTCCCGCTGACCACCCCTACGCCAAGCTGATCGCGGCGCCGCTTGTCCAGGAGAGCCCTGAGCTGTTCGTGCTTGGCTCAAGCCCATACGGGCCGAAGTTTGCCGCGGTCAACGGCATGAGCGCGGTGTTCGCCCACCACATGAGCCCGGACATCGCCTTCGAGGTGCTGCGCGACTACCGGCGGAGCTTCACGCCACGCACCGATGGCGCCATGCCGTACTCAGCGATGTCGGTACTGGCCTTCGCCTCGCCGGAGCAGGAATCGGTCCTGGAGTTCGAGGCTGCCTGGACTCTCACCCGGGAGAACATCCGCCGCGGCAAGCGCGAGCCGCTGCCGCCAGAGCAGGTCCGGGAGCTCGCGGCCACGCGGGAGTTCCGTGCCGAGCGGCCGCAGGATGGCCGGATGGTGACCGGCGAGCCCAAGGCGGTCGCTGAGCGGCTGCTGGAGATGCGGCAGCGCGCCGAGGCGGACGAGGTAGTGGTGGTCACCCCCAGCCTGGACCGCGCCCGCCGGACCGCGAGCTTCGTCGCGCTGGCCGAGGCCTGGCGCCAGGCCGCCTGACGTACCTCTCAGTCCTTGCCGGGAACGGGACGGCCCGCGTTCTCGGCCGTCGGCAGCCCGGTCAATCCGGCCGCCGCGTGCCAGCGTTCGGCGGGCAGCTCAGCCGGCGGCCAGCCGCCGGACCGCGCGCTGAAGTTCGCCGCCCTGACCCGGCGGACCCGGCGTGCCGACGCCATCTCGCGCGCCGTGCCAGCCAGCCGCCAGCTGCCGGCTGCCATGACGGCAAGCACGCAGGCAGCCGCCAGGTCGAACAGGCTGCTCTGGTGCAGGCCAGGTCCAGAGCCGACGCTGTGCGCGAGTGCCGCTGGCCAGCACGCGTAAGCGAGCCAGTGCACGGCGCGCCATGCCGTGCGGCCTAGATGGCGCCGCAGCAGGCTGGTCACCACCAGCGCGAGCAGCAGATCGAAGGCGACCGCGCCAAGGCCGAGCCACAGCGACAGCGACGGGACGACCGCCGCGGCGAGTCCGACGCGGGCGTACGGCTCGCTGACCGCGGTCAGCACGTGCACCGCGATGAACCCAACCGCGAACAGCGCCAGGTACCTGTGTAGTCGCAGGCCGGCGAAGCCGGGCAGGCCGGGGAGCCGGCCTTGCCGGTTCACGGTGATGCCGAGCACGACCACGGCGGTGAGCAGGACCAAGCTGATCACGCCGGTGGCCGCGCTGGCGGTGCCCAATGTTGGCATTACGGCCGCCTGAGCTGTCTGGCCCGGGGTCGCCCTGCGCGCGCCCCTGATGCGATGCTAGCTGTCTGGGGGGACCTCTAACTGGCCCAGTGAACAGCCTGGAGGTAGGCAGGATGCAAGCGAGCGTAGGAGACGAGCTCACGGTTAAGGGACGCCACCAGGGCGACGTGGAACGGCACGGGGAGATCATCGAAGTTCACGGCCAGGACGGGGCGCCGCCGTACCTGGTGCGCTGGCGCGACGAGCACGAGAGCGTGTTCTTCCCGTCGTCAGACTGCCTGGTCGAGCATCACGCGACGAGCAGGCTGGCCAAGCGGCGCTGACCATCGCAGTTACGAACTGCCCGCGATCTTGATGTCCGAGACGCTCTCCTGGTAGGTGCCCGAGTTGTCGGCAGGCAGCCTGGTGATCCAGATCAGCACGTAACGGGCAGACGTCGGGCTAGCCGGACGCAGTTGCAGGGTCCCGCTTGCGTCCGTGGCCTGCGCCACCGGCTGCAGGTCGGCCAGCACAGGCGAGTCGCCGACCCGCAACTGGATCGTCGCGCCCGGAGCGGCGGCCAGCGTCAGCTGGGCGCTGCTGACCGTGACCGCCTTGCCCATGTCCAGCAGCAGCCCCGTGCCCGACTGCAGGCCGGCGAAGGTAGCGGTCGCGTACCAGTCTGTCTGCCACCCGGCACTGCCGTTCCCGTTAAGCGCCAGCGACGCCATGCCCGGGTTGTCGCCCTGGCCTATCCCGCCCGGCCCGAAGGCGACCGCGGTGGCGGGGATGAGCGTCACATCAGCGGCCGACGGAGACGGGCTGGTGCCCGCGTGCGCCTTCGGCGGCCTATGCACACGCGGCGCGGTCGAGTGGTGCCCGCTGGCCGCCGGTTTCGGCGTACCGGGGCTGGACGCCAGCCGGTAACCGAGGAAAGCGACCGCCGCCAGCAGGACGACCGCGAGCGCCAGGGCCCAGTTGGGACGTCTGCGGCGCGCCGCGATGGACAGCGGCATGGCCGGGCGGAACGCCTCGGCAGCCGTTATCCCGGCCGGCTGGTACCTGGGCTGCGGCGCGGCCGGGGCTTCGCGCGGCCGCGGCTGCGACACGCTCAGCGTGTCCCACCTGTCGCGACCCGGGGCATGTCTGGTGCGGTCGGGCTGGTCGCTGTCCGCTGGCGGCTCCGGCGGGGTCCGGGCGGCGTCGTACTCCGCGATCAGCGGCGTAGCGTCCAGGCCGACGACCCTGGCTATGGCCCGAATATGGCCGCGGGCGTAAAAGTCACCACCGCACGAAGAGTAGTCATCCCGCTCGATGTCGCGGATGATCGTTTCCCTGATCCTGGTCCGCTGGCTGACCTGGGCGACGGTCAACCCCCCTTGGCCGCGCGCCTCCGCCAGCGCCGCGCCGATGCTCAAGCCTCACCTCCGCGAGCCGCACGAGGCCGCCCAGGGCGGCGGCGTCGGTCAACGACCTCACCACTGCCAGTATGCCGCCGTTCACGCGTGCCGAGCCCGCGGCGGACCGCCTGCAACGATCCGAGGCGTGCGGT
>JASHTT010000270.1 GCA_030040415.1 Streptosporangiaceae bacterium
GGCACTGCGCAAGCTGGATGTCAGCGCGGCGAGCTGGGCGCGGTCCGCGACGTTCGGGCCGAACAGCGTGACGCCGGCCAGGCCGCTGCCGAGCGCGGCTCGTATCCAGCCGGGCTCGCGCTCGCCAGGGAACGGCGGGATCAGGACCGCATCGGCTAGCCGGCCCAGAGCTGGGTCGGCGTCGACCTCTTGGCTCATCCCTTCACCGCTCCGGCAACGAGCCCGCCGACCAGCCGCCTGCGAACGATGAGGAAGAAGACCATCACCGGCACCGTGTACATCGTGGACGCCGCCATGATCGGACCCCATTCGGCGCTGCCGCGGCCGAAGAAGTACTGCACGTAGATCGGCAGCGTGTAGTCCTGATGCGTCTGGCCGAGGAACGTCAGCGCGACGATGAACTCGTTGTAGGCGGTGATGAACGCGAAGATGCTGGTGGCCACCAGACCGGGCGCGACCAGCGGGAACAGGATCCGCCAGAAGATCTTCGGCCCGGAGGCGCCGTCTATCGCGGCAGCTTCCTCGAGCTCCCTCGGGATCGTGGCGACGAAGTTGCGCAGCATCCAGATCGTGACTGGCAGCGCCTGAGCCGAGTAGACGACGATCAGCCCGGTCAGGCTGTCCAGCAGGTTCAGCCCCCGGAAGTCGAGGAACAGCGCCACGATCAGCGCCTGGGCGGGGACCATCTGCACGATCAGCAGGACGACCAGGAACGTTGTCCGCAGCCGGAACCTGAACCTGGCCACGGCGACGGATGCGAGCAATGCCAGCACGGACGCGATCAGCACTGTAGACAGCGCGACCACGATGCTGTTGCGGAAGAACAGCCAGATCCCGCCGATACCGCCGGTCACCTGCCCGCTGATGACCGCGCTGAAGTTGCCGAGCGTCGGGTGGGCGGGCAGCAGGTGCGGCGTCAGCGAGTAGATCTCCTGCGATGGCTTGAACGCCGTGCTGACCATCCAGAAGATCGGGAACAGCGTGACCAGCGCGATAAGCAGGCCGAACCCGTTCAGCCCGACGGCCTTGGCCCGCCTGCTCGCGCGGGCACGGCTCGCCGTTTTTTTCGGGGAACGTGGCTGGCTGACGGCCGCAGCCGGACGCGCGCTCGCGGTGAGGCCGGTGCCTGTCATGTGAGCGCTCCCTGCCGGACCGACGAGCGCACGTAGCCGACCGTGATGATCAGCAGGATCACCACGAAGATCAGCGAGAGCGCGCCCGCGACACCGTAGGACGGCGGGAAAGTGAACGCCCTGTCATAGATGTACAGCGAGAGGTTGTACTCGTTGGAGTTGCCACCGGTGATGAGGTAGCTCTGGGTGAAGATGTTGAAGTCCCAGATCACCGATAGCAGCAGCAACACGAGGTAGATGGGCTTCATCAGCGGGAACGTGATCCGCCAGTAGGCCCGCCATGGGCTGGCGCCATCGACCTTGGCTGCCTCGAGCAGTTCGGCCGGTATGGTCTTGAGGCCGGCCAGCACCGTGACGGCGATGAACGGGAACGCCTGCCAGATCACCAGCAGCCCGATCACCGTGTAGGCGGGCACCGCCGTGGTGGTGGCCCAGTTGAACTGCGACCAGTTCGTGTTGCCGACCAGCCAGTGTGGCATCCTGGCCAGCGTCCAGTCGACCAGCCCGCCGTCCGGACTGAACATCCAGTAGAACAGCACGCTGGCGGACACCGGCGGAGTGGCCCAGGCAAGCAGCGCCGCCGTGCTCACGAAGATCGCCATCTTCTTGCCGAGCCGGTTCAGCATCAGGCCGACGATCGTGCCGACGATGAGTGTCAGCGGGACCACTATGACGGCGAACAGCACCGTGATCCGCAGCGACAGCCAGAACAGCGGGTCGTGGAAGGTCTGCGTGAAGTTCGCGAATCCCACCCACTGCGTCGGCAGGGCGCCGGTGATCTGCGGCAGGCCGTAGTTCTGGAACGAGTAGATGGCGACCTGGACCAGCGGCCAGAGCAGGACCAGCCCGATGCCGGCGAGCGCGGGGAGCAGCAGCAGGTACGGAGCCAGCTTGTGCCGCCGGACGAAAACGGCGACCCGGGTTCGCAGCGGCCCGCGTGACCCGGCGAGCCGCTGGCCGGCCAGCACGCTGGCTTGCTGCTCTAGCTGCGAGTTGAACATCTGGCTGGTCACTCCCCTCGGCCGCGGCTGGAACTCCGAATCGCGGTGCTGGCCGGCCCGCCCCGGCGGGCCGGCCAGCACGTCATGGGACGAGTCGGATCAGCTTTCGCTACCGGTGTTCAGCACCTCGGTCAGCAGCGTGTTCGCCTGGTCCACTGTCTTAGTGAAGTTGGCGCCTGTCATCAGCGACTTCATCATGTTCGGGATGATGTTGTACTTGCCGGTGTCGGCGGTCGACCAGTTAGTGGAGTTGAGCGGCGAGATCTGGGTGTAGCCCGCCGCCTTGGCGAAGCCCGACATGACCGGGCTGCCGGAGTACACGCCGCTGGACAGCGCCGAGGTGAACTCCGGGAAGAAGCCCTGCGAGTTCGCGAACGTGGTCGCGTTCGACGGGCTGTCCATGACCGAGATGAGGTCCCAGTCAGCGGTCTTGTACTTGCTGTCGACCCAGACTCCGAGGTCAGAGCCGCCGGCGAACGCCGGGGCCGGGTTCGGGCCGTTCTCGCTGGGGATCGGGAACGAGGCCCACTGCGACTCGTTCTTCTTGCTGACAGCCTCGAGCTCCGACTCGGCCCACGGCCCGTCGATGTACATGTCGAGCTTGCCGAGCGCGAAGTCCTCGTTGGAGCCGCCGGAGGTGGCCCCGACAGTGCCGAGCTCGGTCTCGCCGAGTAGTTGGACGGGGAGACGTGCTCGGTGAGCAGCAGGTCCGCGTAGAACTTGATGCCGGCCTCGGACGCGGGGCTGTTCAGCTCCGCGACCCACTTGCCGTTC
>JASHTT010000271.1 GCA_030040415.1 Streptosporangiaceae bacterium
GATCGCCGCGCGCCGTGGCCTGCCGATCGAGCACGTGGCACCGGCCGCCATGCTGCGGGCCCGGGCCGCCGCAGCGACCGGCAGCGGGCCGGCCGCGAACGGCGTGGCCACCGCTTCCGAGGCTCCCGCGTCCGCCGCGGGCGCGCCGGACAACAGCTAAGGCGGGCCGGGAAGATGGCGGAACTCAAGGTCACGCAGATCAAGTCCAAGATCGGCGGCAACAAGGAGCAGCGGAACTCATTGCGGTCCCTCGGCCTGCACCACATCGGTGACGTGGTCGTCAAGCAGGACCGGCCGGAGATCCGCGGGATGATCAAGGTGGTCAGCCACCTGGTCACCGTGGAGGAGGTTGACTAACGATGGCAGACAGCGAAGGCGGCGCGCAGGAGGCGGCCAGTGGCCAGGGTGCGCCGGAGGCATCCGGCCGGGCCGGGCTGAAACTGCACCACTTGCGGCCTGCGCCAGGCTCGCACACGCCACGCACGCGAGTTGGCCGAGGCGAGGCGTCAAAGGGCAAGACCGCGGGCCGTGGCACCAAGGGCAGCAAGGCCCGGACCCAGATCTCGCCGGCGTTCGAGGGCGGCCAGATGCCGCTGCACCGGCGGCTCCCCAAGCTGAAGGGCTTCTCGAACGCGCGGTTCAAGACGACCTACCAGGTCGTCAACGTCGGCCGGATCGCCGCGCTGTTCCCCGAGGGTGGCGAGGTCAGCCCGGAGAGCCTGACGGACAGGGGCGCCGTCCGGGCCGGAGAGCTTGTCAAGGTGCTCGGCCAGGGCGATGTGACCGCCCCGCTGCATGTCCGCGCGCATGGCTTCTCGGCCACGGCTCGGGACAAGATCACTGCGGCTGGCGGTACCGTTACCGAACTGTGAGATGAGGGCCGTTCCCAGGCTATGCCGGGCCAGCTTAGACTCCGCTGGCCCGCACTGGCGTGCGGCCGGCCGGGCCGCTGCTGGATGGCTGCTGGAGTCTGCCTGGCGGGTTAGACTTCGGCGTGCACAGTGTTACGCGCTGTGCAGGACGCGCTGGTACGCACGGGCGCGGCTAGCCGCTAGCGGCGCCGCCCGGCGACAGGAGCGGCAGATGACGTTGGACTATCGAGTAAGGGACGGCGCATGCTGACCGCGTTTATCCGGGCGTTCAGGACGCCTGACCTGCGCAAGAAGCTGCTCTTCACGGTCTTCATCATCGCCGTGCTCCGGCTCGGCTCCCAGCTTCCCACGCCGGGCGTCTCCGAGACCGCAGTCCGGGCGTGTCTGAACACCGGCAAGTCCAACGGGTACTTCCAGCTGCTCAACCTGTTCAGCGGCGGTTCGCTGACCAAGCTCACGGTGTTCGCACTCGGCATCATGCCGTACATCACCGCGAGCATCATCCTGCAGTTGCTGGCCGTGGTGATCCCGCGGCTTGAGGCGCTCCGGCAGGAGGGTCAGACCGGCCAGACGAAGATCACCCAGTACACCCGGTACCTCACCGTCGGCCTCGCGATCCTGCAGTCCACCGGCATCATCGCGCTCGCCCGCAGCGGCAGCCTGATCACCGGCTGCACCAAGGACCTGGTCCCCAACGCCTCGGTGTTCACCATCGTCACGATGGTCATCATCATGACGGCCGGCACCGCGGTGATCATGTGGCTCGGCGAGCTGATAACCGACCGTGGCGTGGGCAACGGCATGTCGCTCATCATCTTCAGCCAGGTCATCGCCGTGATCCCTGGCCAGCTGCAGCAGATCTACGTGCAGCACACCAAGCCCGTCTTCGTCGGCGTGCTCATCCTCGCGGTTGCCATCGTCGCGTTCATCGCGCTGATGGAGCAGGCTCAGCGGCGCATCCCGATCCAGTACGCCAAACGCATGATCGGCCGCCGGATGTACGGGGGGACATCGACATATATCCCGCTCAAGGTCAACACGGCGGGCGTCATCCCGGTCATCTTCGCCACGTCGCTGCTCTACATCCCTGACCTCGCCGCGAACCTGTTCGGCCACGACAAGCAGACGGGCTGGTCTTTCTGGATCCAGCAGAACCTGGTGTTCAGCGACAGGCCGGCGTACGCGATCTCGTATTTCGTGCTGATCATTTTCTTCACGTACTTCTACGTGTCGATCACGTTCAACCCGACCGAGGTCGCCGACAACATGAAGAAGAGCGGCGGCTTCATCCCCGGCATCCGGCCGGGCGGGCCGACCGCTGGCTACCTCAGCTACGTGCTGAGCCGGCTCACTGCCGCTGGTTCGCTGTACCTGGGCCTGGTCGCGCTCATCCCGGTCGTCGGCATCGGGCTGCTCGACGCCGACCAGCAGTTCGCGCTCGGCGGCACTAGCATCCTGATCATGGTCGGCGTCGGCCTGGATACCGTCAAGCAGATCGAGAGCCAGCTCCAGCAGCGTAACTACGAGGGCTTCCTGCGGTAGTGCGAGTAGTCCTCGTCGGGCCCCCCGGTGCGGGCAAGGGGACTCAGGCCCAGTTCATAGCCTCACACCTGGCGATCCCGAAGATCTCGACAGGTGACATCTTCCGGTCCAACGTCAGCGCGGGCACCGAGCTGGGCAAGCAGGCTCAGGCGTACATGGAGCGGGGAGACCTGGTTCCTGACGAGGTGACGATCGCCATGGTCGTCGGGCGGCTGCAGGAAGACGACGCGCAGGCTGGCTTCCTGCTGGACGGATTCCCCCGCAACGTGCCCCAGGCCGAGACTCTTCGCAAGCTGCTGGCTGACTGGGACACCCGGCTGGATGTCGTGCTCGAGCTCGTGGTGGACGACGACGAGGTGGTCAGGCGGCTGTCCGGACGGCGGACCTGCCGCCGGTGCGGGCGGATCTGGCACGTTTTGTTTGAGCCGCCCGCCCGGGCCGGACTCTGCGACGATTGCGGCGGCGAGCTGTTCCAGCGCGACGACGACCGGGAGCAGACGATCAGGCACCGGCTCGACGTGTACGCGAAGCAGACGCAGCCACTGATCGCGTTCTACGCGGACGACGGCATTCTGCTTGGCCTGGACGCGACCGGCCCGGTGGAGGAGATCACCGCGCGGGCGATGGCGGCCCTGCGGCGGTTCCAGCACTGAAGACCGGTTGTACCTGACAGAGCGGTACCGTGAAGAACGGCGCACGGGAGGCGGAATGCGGCTGAGACGGGACGAGCCCATCGAGCTCAAGACCCCGGCGCAGCTCGCCATCATGCGCGAAGCTGGCCTGGTGACTGCGGCGGCGCTGCAGGCCGCGGTGGCCGCGGTGCAGCCAGGCATCAGCACGGCCGAGCTGGACGCCATCGCAGAGCGGGAGATCCGCGCCGCCGGGGCAGTGCCCTCGTTTAAGGGCTATTACGGTTATCCGGCGACGATCTGCGCGTCCGTCAACGAACAGGTCGTGCACGGCATACCCAGTTCCAGTCAGGTCCTGCGGCACGGCGACCTCGTGTCCATCGACTGCGGCGCGATCGTGAACGGCTGGCACGGTGACTCGGCCGTGACGGTCCGGGTGGGCCCAGCGGGTGAAGACGCCGAGGCTGACGCGCTGGTGGCCGCCTGCGAGCGGGCCCTGTGGCACGGGCTGGCGGAGGCCGTGCCGGGCCGCAGGCTGACCGACATCTCGCATGCGGTCCAGCAGGCGGCACAGGCGGCCGGCCGGTACGGCATCGTCCGGGAGTACACCGGCCACGGCATAGGGACGCGCATGCACATGGACCCTGCCGTGCCCAACTTCGGCCGGCCCGGCCGCGGCCCAGTGCTGGCCGAGGGGATGGCGCTGGCCGTCGAGCCGATGCTGGTACTCGGCAGCCCGCGGACGAGGGTCTTGGAAGACGACTGGACGGTGGTCACCACTGACGGCAGCCGGGCCGCGCACTTCGAGCACACGGTTGCCGTCACTGCCGACGGTCCCTGGGTGCTGACAGCGCAGGACGGCGGCGCCTCCGGGTTCGCCAGCCTGCGCGCCGGAGTGCTGCCCTCCGGCGCACGGGCTTCCGCCCGGGTATCGGCGAGCGCCGCAGGCGCCAACGCGGGCGGGGAGTTGGGCCATGGCCTTTGATCCGAACATCCGGGCATCCGACGCCGACCGGGACAAGACGGTGACGTTGCTCCGAGAGCATCTCGCCGCGGGCAGGCTGACCAGCGAGGAGTTCGATGAGCGGCTGGAGGCTGCGCTCTCGGCCAAGACGCTCGGGGAACTGGACCGGCTCATGGCCGATTTGCCGGGCATTGACCTGTACCGCCTGCCGGACTCGAAGCTGGTCCGCCAGCCGATGCAAGCTCAGCCCCGCAGGCGCCGCTCGGAGGCCCGGCGGGCCGCCTGGGGCAGCTGGTTCACGGTCAGCCTGGTGCTGTTCGTGGTCTGGGCGTTGAGCGGCCACGGCTACATCTGGCCGCTATGGGTTTCCGGTCCGTGGGCGGCAATCCTGATCGGCGACTGGGTGTTCGGTTCGCGTTCTCGGGGCTCGGGGCAGCTCGGCCGGGGGTCCGATCACGGCCAGCTTCCCGGACCGGGTCGCGGCGGGCCCGGCGACCCCTGAGCGAGCTAACTCCGCCGGCCAGGCTCGCGGGCTGGCGGCGGGCGGAATATCCAGGGGACCGCGCTGGTTCTAGCGGTCGTGCTGATCCAAGCACAGCCGGTTCGCGTTCTCTGCCTGCATGAAGTAGACTTTCGCGCGGTCCTAAGCTGCTGTCAGCGTGCGGAGGTGTGCCGCGACGGGACGGCCGCAGGTTAGCTGGGCCAACCCCAGTTGTGGAAGCACAGCCCGCGTGCAACCAGAGCGCTGGTCACAGAGCCCTGGTAACCGTGCCGAAGCAAGAACCGGACGGGCGAAGATCAGTCTCACGACAAAGCGCCAGCTTGCGGCAGCAAGCAGGCTGGTGATTACCGAGCACAGCAGGACAACAGCGAAGCGCGGAGGGCATGGCCAAGAAAGACGGCGCCATCGAGATCGAGGGCACGGTAGTGGAGTCACTGCCGAACGCCTTCTTCAGAGTGGAGTTGGACAACGGGCATAAGGTCCTGGCCCACATCAGCGGCAAGATGCGGATGCACTACATCCGGATCCTGCCCGATGACCGGGTCGTCGTGGAACTAAGCCCCTACGACCTCAGTCGTGGGCGGATCGTCTACCGGTACAAGTAACAGCGAGCAAGGCGCGAGGGCACAGCCCAGAGCGCCGAGGAGAGACCAGGCAATGAAGGTCAAGCCAAGCGTGAAGAAGATCTGCAGCAAGTGCAGGATCATCCGCAGGCACGGCCGGGTCATGGTCATCTGCTCTGACCCGCGGCACAAGCAGCGTCAGGGCTGAGGCCCGGCCTGGGACGAGCCAGCACCAGATAACTCAACCAAGCACGCACCGCAATCCGCAGCCGGCCAGCCGCCGGCTGCGGAGCACCCCCGGAGGAGGCCGGGGCCGTGTCCGGGCAGGGACGCGGGGCGGCGCGCAGGACCTCCGCCAAGCACGAAGGAGAACTGCCCAGATGGCACGCCTTGTCGGCGTTGACCTGCCGCGTGAAAAGCGGCTCGAGGTCGCGCTTACCTACATCTACGGCATCGGCCGGACCAGGGCGTTCGAGACGCTCGCGGGCACCGGTGTCAGCGGGGACACGCGAGTGCACGACCTGAGCGACGAGGACGTCATCAAGCTCAGGGACTGGATCGAGGCCAACTACAAGGTCGAGGGTGACCTGCGCCGAGAGGTCCAGGCCGACATCCGGCGCAAGGTCGAGATCGGGTGCTACCAGGGCATCCGGCACCGCCGTGGGCTTCCCGTGCACGGGCAGCGCACCCAGACGAACGCACGTACCCGCAAGGGCAAGAAGAAGACGGTCGCCGGCAAGAAGAAGGCCGGCAAGAAGTAGTCCGCTGCGCAGTGCCCGCGCCGCGTCACGGGCATGATCACGCAGCCGGTCCGACCACCTCAGCGAGTTAGGGAGCAGGATGCCTCCACGGAGCCGAACCGGTGGCGCCAAGAAGGTCCGCCGGAAGGAACGCAAGAACATCGCGCACGGCCACGCGCACATCAAGAGCACGTTCAACAACACGATCGTGTCCATCACCGACCCCGGCGGGAGCGTCATCTCCTGGGCGTCGTCCGGGCAGGTCGGGTTCAAGGGCTCGCGCAAGTCCACGCCGTTCGCCGCGCAGATGGCCGCGGAGGCCGCCGCCAGGCGCGCCATGGAGCACGGCATGCGCAAGGTCGATGTCTTCGTGAAGGGTCCTGGCTCTGGTAGGGAGACCGCGATCAGGTCGCTGCAGGCGACCGGTCTTGAGGTCGGGTCGATCCAGGACGTCACCCCGGTTCCGCACAACGGCTGCCGCCCGCCCAAGCGGCGGCGGGTCTGAG